>NZ_JBHYKG010000107.1:0-25912 GCF_042741245.1 Kitasatospora sp. NPDC058965 | reverse complement strand
CTTCCGGGAGGGGCTCGGCCTGGCCGACTGAGGGTCCGTCAGGCGCGCCGTGCGAGGGCGCGGCGCAAGGCGGGCCCGGGGCCCGGCCGAACGGCGGCTCGCCATCGGTCGGCCCGGGGCAGCTGCTCGGTGGGCCGGGTAGGCCTCAGCCGTCCGGGGCACGGCCTCCCGCAGACCGCGCCCGGCGCGCGGTCGGCCGGGGCAGGCCCGGGGCGGGGCTTCGGCAGGACCTCGGTCGGCCGGGGCAGGCCCGGCGCACGGCCTCCCGCAAGCCGCGCCCGGCGCGCGGTCGGCCGGGGCAGGCCCGGGACGGGCCCTCGGCCGGCCCGTGGTCAGCCCTCCCCGTCGCCCGACTCGGCGAGCTGCTTGCGCAGCTGGTCCGCCTTGGGGGAGCCCAGGTCGTCGTAGAGGGTGATGCTGCGGCGCCAGGAGGCGGCCGCCCCCTCGGGGTCGCCGAGGCGCTGCTGGAGGGCGCCCAGGTGCTCCAGGGTGGACGCGGTGCCGTCCCGGTCGCCGATCGACTCGCGCAGTTCGACGGCCCGGCGGCCGAAGTCCAGCGACCGGGCGAGGTCGCCGGTGTCCAGGTGGACCAGCGAGGTGGCGTGCAGCGCGTGCCCCTGCCCGAACGCCGAGCCCAGCTCCTCGAACGCGGCCAGCGCCAGCTCGCAGTTGGCCATGGCCGGCCCGTAGCGCCCGAGCAGGCGGTGGGCCGGGATCAGGTTGAGCAGGCAGACCGCCTCGCCGTACCGGTCCCCGGCCGCCCGGAAGGCCCGCGCGGCCCGCTCCATGTGGTCCACCGCCGGTTCGAACTCGCGCAGTTGGCGGTGGCTGACCCCCAGGTTGGCCTCCAACATCGCCGTGAGCGCCGGGTCCTCCGTCCCCAGCCGGCGCCCGGCCTGCTGGTACCGCTCGATCGCCACCCGGTACTCGGCCCGGGCGTGCGCCAGGGTCCCCCAGTGCACCAGCATCAGGCCCTCGGCCTGCCGGTCGCCCAGGCGCCGGGCGTGGTCGATGGCGAGCTCGGTCACCGCCGTCCAGTCCGCCCAGTGCTTGCGCAGCGTGAAGAACGGCCAGAGGCTGTGCCCGAGCTGCCAGCAGAGCGGGTCGGCGGAGCGCCCGGCGGCCAGCCGGACCAGGTCGACCAGGTTCGCCCGCTCGGCCTCGCACCAGGCCATCGCCGCGTCCGAGTCGGCGAACTCCGGCAACGGCGGCTGCGGTGCGGCCGGCTCCACCGGGGGCCGGCTCGCGTGCGGCATCAGCAGCAGACCGGCCCGCCGCGAGGCGTGCAGGTACCAGAGCGTCAGCCGCCGCTCGGCGGCCAGCCGCGCCGCCGCGGCTTCCTCGGACCGGGTCCGCTCCTGGGCGTACAGCCGGATCAGGTCGTGGAACCCGTACCGCCCGTCCTCCGCCCGCTGGAGCAGGTGGCGGGCCGTCAGCTCGGCCAGCAGCTCCTCGGTCCGCTCCGGCTCGCGCCCCAGCAGCGCGGCGGCCGCACCGGTCCCCACCGAGCGCCCCGGCACCAGGCCCAGCAGCCGGAACGCACGGGCCTGCTCCCCGGTCAGCTGGGCGTAGCTGGCCCCGAAGCTGACCCGCACCGCCCGGTCGCCGACCTGCAGCTCGTCCAGCCGCCCGTCCGCGTCGGCCAGTCGCTCGGTGAGCGCGCGCACCGTCCGCCCGGGTTCGGTGAGCAGCCGGGCGCCCGAGATCCGCAGCGCCAGCGGCAGGCCCGCGCAGTGCGCGAGCAGGTCGCCGGTCGCGCCGGGTTCCGCGGCCAGCGCGGCGGCGCCGACGATCCGGTCGAGCAGCTCCCGGGCCTGCGGATCGGTCAGCGCCGCCAGCTCCAGCCGTGCCACCCCGTCCAGCTCGGGCAGCCGGCTGCGGCTGCTGAGCAGGACCGCGCAGCCGCTGCTGGCCGGCAGCACCGGGCGCACCTGGGCGCCGTCGAGCACGTCGTCCAGCACGATCAGGATCCGGCGGTCCGTCAGCAGGCTGCGGTACAGCGCGGCGCGCTCGTCCAGCGTCACCGGAACGTCCGCCGGGCTCACCCCGAGCGCCCGCAGGAACCGGGCCGCGACCTCGTCCGGCGGGACCGGCGAGGCACTGGCGCCCTGCACGTTGGCGAACAGCTGGCCGTCCGGGTACCGCTCGCGCAGCGCGTGCGCCGCGTGCACCACCAGGCTGGTCTTGCCGATCCCCCCGGGCCCGGTCACCGCGCAGACCGGCGCGCGCCCGCCGGTCACCGGGCCGGTCGCACCACCGGTCAGGGCCTCGCGGATCGCCACCACCGACTCGGCCCGGCTGGTGAAGTCGGGCAGGTCAGGCGGCAGTTGGGCGGGCGGCCGGCCGGAGTCGGCCCGTGCGGGCCCGGCCGTGGCGCCGGCCGCCGCCACCTGGCCGGCCGCCGCCATGCCGCGGGCGGCCGCGATCAGCTCGGCCTGCTCGGTCTCGCCCAGCCGCAGCGCCCGGGCCAGTGCGGTCACCGAGGAGAGCCGGGGCTTGCGCCGCCCGGCCTCCAGCATGCTGATCGCGTGGGCGGAGACACCGGACTCCTCGGCGAGGTCCTCCTGGGTCCAGCCGCGGCGCAGCCGGTACTCCCGCACCATCCCGCCAAAACGCACCAGACCCCCCACTGCCCCCGTGTTGACCGGCCAACTATGTCACGCACCACCCCGGGGCGTCCCTCCCTGCGGCCCGCCGAACGCAGGGCTTGCGCCATGGACCCGCAGCCCGGCGGCCCGAAGACTCGGTTCCGCCGCTCCGCCGGCCGGCACAGGGCCGGCGCCGCGGCACGCAGATCCAGGGATGACCACAGGGAGAACCATGGAACGCCTCAAGTCCGTGCTGGCGACGGGGATCGCCGGCACACTCGGGCTGGCCGGCCTCGCGCTGGCCCAACCGGCCGGCGCCGCCGTGCCGGCCGCGCCCGCTGCCGGGCAGCGGGTCCTCGCCGAGCTGGGCCGGGTCCAGGGGCTGCTGCCCGCGGGCCGCCCCGGCTCGGCGGCGGCCGCCGCCGAGCCGTCCGCCGAGCCGTCCGTCCGGCACGCCCGGATCGCCCTCAAGGGGGCCCCGGCCACGGCAGTTCGGGTCCGCCCGCAGGTGTCGGTGACCCCCGACGCGCTGCCGGGCATCGACAGCGCCGTGATCGAGGACGCGAACGCCGACTCGCACGTCGTCGTGCTGCGCGACGCCCGGGCCGCCACCGACGTCGGCTTCACCGTCGGGGACTTCGACGGACGGCTGGTGCCGGACCCGCTGGGCGGCGTCCTGCTGGTGGACCGGGCCACCGGCCGGGCCGACGGCCGGATCAGCGCGCCGTGGGCCTACGACGCCGACGGCCGTGCGCTGCCCACCAGCTTCACGGTGGACGGCGACACCGTCACCCAGCACGTGGACACCCGGGGTGCCGCGTTCCCGGTGGTGGCCGACCCGCACTACACCTGGGGCTGGATCACCGGCACCGTCTACTTCAACAAGAGCGAGACCGCCCACATGGCCGCCAACGCGGGGTTCGCGGCCGGGATCTTCGCCTTCGCCCCCGCGCCGTTCAACCTGATCGGCGCGGCGGTGGCCGGGAACATCTCCCGGGTCGCCTGGAACGCGAGCAGCGACGGCAAGTGCGTGAAGGTCAAGTCGCTGGTCCCGGTCTTCCCGGCGTCCGAGTACTCCGGGGGGTACTGCCAGTGACGGCCGTACGGGAACACCGACTGGTCCGTGCCCTGGTGGTGGCGGTCACCATGGTGCTGGCGCTTGCCCTCGGGGGGACGGTGACGCCGGCCTCGGCGGTCACCGGCGGCGGGCGGGTCACCACGGGGCAGTACCCGTGGATGATCCACTTCCGCGACACCAGCAAGTACGGACTGTTCAGCTACAGCTGCGGCGGTGTGCTGATCGCGCCGACCAAGGTGCTGACGGCGGGTCACTGCGGCCGGGAGTACCAGGGCAAGCTGGACCACGCCGCCGCGGTGCAGGGGCAGACCAACATCCTGGAGGGCGGCCGGGAGTACAGCATCGGCCGGATCGACATCAGCCCCCAGTTCACCCCGGACCAGGAGCAGGGTGCCTGGAAGACGTACGACATCCACTGGGGCGACGTCGCCGTCTTCACCCTCAACTACCCGATGACCGGGGTGCCGACGATCCCGTTCGCACACATCCCGGCCGACGAGACGCTCAGCGGCAACGGCCTGATCCTGGGCTGGTCGCTTGAGAACATCGACAGCAACGGCGACCCCCGGGAGCGGCTGCGCTCCTCGATGGTGCCGATCCTGCCGGACTCGGCCTGCACCCGGCCCTACGGTTCGCTCTTCAAGTCCGGCCAGATGATCTGCGCCGGGGACGCCCAGCACGACGCCTGCAACGGGGACAGCGGCGGGCCGCTGATCCGCAACGGGTGGGTCGTCGGGATCATCTCCGGCGGCGGCAACAACGGCTGCGACCAAGCGGGTTACCCGGGGACCTACGCCCGGGTGGCGGCCTACTCCAACTGGATCCAGCAGATGAAGGAGGACGTGGACCACGCGCCCTTCTACGTCAACGGCAAGTGCCTGGACGCGGACGTGGCGCACGGCAGCGTGGCCGGCATGAAGGCGCAGCTGTGGGACTGCAATGGCTGGCGCAACCAGTTCTGGTACACGATCGGGGACCACATCTTCTCGGCGTACAACTCCATGTGCCTGACGGCGGACGCGAGCGGTGGTGACCGCGACGGGATGCCGATCGTGCTGGAGCCGTGCAACTGGTCCGACGTCAACCAGCAGTTCCGGATCGACGCCTACACCATCACCAGTGTGCGCAACGGCAAGTGCCTGGACGCGGACATCGCCGCCGGCTACCGCAACGGGATGAAGATCCAGCTGTGGGGCTGCAACGGGTGGGACAACCAGAAGTTCTGGTGACCGGTCCCGGGGCCCGGTCCCCGGGGCCCGGTCCCCGCCCCGCCGGCAGCCTCGCGCTCCGGCGGGGCGCCTGGCTCAGGGGCGGGCGGCCGCGACCAGCCACTCCAGCGCCCGCTCGCCCGCCGCCAGCACGGAGAGGTGGCCGTCCCCGGGGCGGCGCCAGTAGGTGGCGGCGGGCAACTGCCCGGCCAGCCAGTCGCCGTGGCCGACCGGGACGATCCGGTCGGCCGTGCCGTGCAGGAGCAGCACCGGGGCGGCGACGGTGTCGAGGTCGAACCCCCAGGGCGCGACGTAGCCGAGGTCGTCGTCCACCATGCCGTCCGGGCCGCCGTCGATCGCCTGCCCGGCCACCACCTCCAGCCACCGCCAGGCGCCGGAGAGCGCGGCGTGGTCGCCGGGGGTGAACATCTCGGGCTGGAACTCGCCCTCGGCCAGGCAGCGTTCGAGTTCTGCCCGGCCCGCGATCGAGGCCCGCAGCTCGGCCTCGCCGCCCGGGTACATGCCGGCGAACCAGTCCAGCCCGCCCGCCCCGAGCGGTGCCAGCGCCGCCACGGAGACCACTGCCGCGATCCGTTCCGGCAGCTGGGCCGCACAGGCCAGCGCGTGGTTGGAACCGCCCGAGTGCCCGAAGACCGCGAACCGCCCGACACCGAGGGCGTCGGCGACGGCGGCCGCGTCGGCCGCTGCCGAGGCCAGGTCGCGGCCGGGCCGCCGGCTCGAACCCCCGTACCCGGGGCGGTCGTACGAGATCCAGCGCAGCCCCAGTCGCTCGGCTGCGGCGAACAGCGGCTCGGGCGGCTGCCCCACGTTCGGGGTCCCGTGGTGCCAGAGCACCGCGAGCCGGTCCGCGGCGCCGGGGTGGGTGTCGTGGGCGCGCAGGGTGTGCCCGCCGGGCAGCTGGACGTCGATGGTCTCGAACACCTGACCGAGTGTAGGAATCCGGGGGTTGCCCGGCAAGGACCGCCGCGCAGGCCCTACGCTGCTCCCACAGAACGGCGGCGCGACGACGGGGGTCGGCGGATGCAGGACCAGGACGACCAGGAGTGGCCCGGCGACGGATCGACCTACCGGGCGCCGCAGGCCTGCCCGCTGTGCGGGGGCGAGCTGCGCACCGTGCAGCCGGGCTGCCGGACGGACCGGTCGGGCAGCCTGCTGGTCAAGGTCTTCGTGCCGGGGCGGATGTTCGCCCGCAGCAGCGGGGTGGAGGGCGTCGCCTGCCGGGCCTGCGGCCACCTGCTGCTCTTCGTGGCGCACCCGGAGATCATGGACGAGCCGACACCGAAGGCGAAGAAGAGCCGCTGGCGCTGACGGTCGGTGCGGGTCGGCGCGGGTCGGCGCGGGTCGGCGCGGGTCGGTGCGGCCCGGCGGCGGCAGACCGAGGGCGGCGGTCGGTGGGGCGTGGCAGTATCGGGGCGTGTCCGTCATGAGCAAGCTGCAGATCAAGCCCGGCCAGCGCGTGGC
The DNA here is from genome assembly GCF_042741245.1 of Kitasatospora sp. NPDC058965. Classification (NCBI taxonomy): domain Bacteria; kingdom Bacillati; phylum Actinomycetota; class Actinomycetes; order Kitasatosporales; family Streptomycetaceae; genus Kitasatospora; species Kitasatospora sp. NPDC058965. The sequence goes on along the minus strand of NZ_JBHYKG010000107.1, from coordinate 19,556 downwards.
CGTGCTGGGCAAGCCCGCCGACGTCGAGCTGGACGTCCCGCCCGGGAGTGACGCGGCGTCGGCCGACGCGGTGCTCGCTTTCGTGACCACCGCCGCCGAACTGGCCGGCCCGGACGCCGAGGCCGCGCTGGCCGCCGCCCGGCGCGACGCGCTGGCCTGGGTGGCCTATCCGAAGGCCGGCAAGCTCGGCACCGACCTGAACCGCGACTCCCTGGCCGCCGCCCTGATCGCGCGCGGGGTGCGGCCGGTGCGGCAGATCGCCGTCGACGACACCTGGTCGGCGCTCCGGTTCCGCCCCGGCGCCTGACGCGGCACCGGCTAGCTGTCGAACCCCACGTGCACGTGGTCGTGGTGGGTGTCGTCGCTGAAGAACTGATTGGGCGTCGTGCCGCCCGAGAGCTGGCGCGGTCCGCCAACGTTGTAGGAGCCGGCCGCCGCGGCGGCGCGCATGAAGCCGTCGACCAGGTCGTGCGGGGTGGCCGGGTCGACCACGGGGTGGCCGTCGATCCGCCAGACGTCGAAGGCGCGGCCGAGCGGGTGGTCGCTGGGGCGGGTGGTGCCGAAGACGTCCAGCGGGTGGCCGGAGCGGACCACGCTGACGGTCAGGGTGTACGTCCGCGCCAGCGTCAGCATCGCGTGCAGGACGCTGTCGTGGACCTGGCCGCTGCGGATGTCGGCCGCGCCCGCCGGCGGCAGTTCGATCCGGGGCTCGGCGAGCACCTGCTGGGCGGCCGCCGAGAGGGTGGCCGAGGCGGCGCCGGGGTCGGCCGGGTGCAGGGCGGTGACGTTCCAGACCGGGGAGGCGGAGCTCAGCCGCACGTCCACGGTGGTGCCGCCGGGCGGGGCGCCGGTGGCCCACTGGTCGCAGACCACCAGCACGCTGGCCGAGTCGGTGAGGATCCCGCCGTACTGGGCGTAGACGACCTGGAGCGCCGCCTGGTCGGCGGCGGGCAGCAGCGGGCCGGCCTGGGAGACCAGGGACGGGTCCACCCCGCCGAGGGCGGACAACCGGGTCCGGGCGGCCGCGGTGCCGGAGCCGCCGGACGGCCAGTTTCCGAGCGCCTCGACCACCTGCACGGCCCGGAGCTTGACGTCGGGTCGGATCTCGCCCGGGCCGGGCTGCCAGGGGGTGACGGCGGGCAGTACGGCGGGCGAGGTGCCCGGGGAGGCGGGGGAGGGGTGGCCCGGGGCGGGGCTGCTTCCGGTGCCGGGCACAGGGGTGGGCGACGGGCTCGGCGTGACGGGGTGTCCGCTGCTCCCGCACCCCGCCGCGCCGAGCAGCACCGCGAGCAGGGCCCGCCGGTCCAGTTCGGTCATGGCTCACGATCGGCACACCGGTGCCCGCGCGGCCAGTACCCGCGCCGCAGCGCCGCCGAGCAGTACCCGGACGGCGGCGAGCTGCATGGCAACCGGCCTGCACGGCCGTCGGCCGACGGCCTACGGCACGACGGCCCGCGGTCCCGGGGATCCGCAGCCCCGGGGATCCGCGCGGCGCGGCCGGCCGCACCCGCCCTTCCGGCGCCGACCACCCAGCCGCTCCGCCGGCCCCACCGGCCCGGCGCGCGAGACGCGGGCGCCGGACCGCCGGGGCCTGTGGGGGCGTTCAGCGGCCGGAGCCGCAGAGCGCGGGGCCGTCAGAGGCCGAGGCTGGAGAGCGCGGTGCGCCAGTCGGTCGCGATGGCGTTCTGCGCGTCGTCCAGCGAGACCCGGCCCGCGCAGACGGCGTTCTTGAGCTTGGTCTCGACCCCGTCCTTGGTGTACGAGGTGCCGCTGCCGTTGGTGGTGTAGTGCGGCTCGGGCCACAGGTTGCCCGGGTCGGTCGGGCTGCCGCCGAGCTCCAGCGGGATGAAGTGGTCCTCCTCGTAGTCGCTCATCGAGGTGTCGCTGTAGCCGTAGTCGATGATGCCCTGGGCCTTGAGGCGGTTGGTGTAGCTGGTCGACGGCCGTATGGTGGCGGTCCAGCCGGAGACGCAGATGGTGTCGTAGATGGTGTCCTGGGTGACGTCCGGGTTGAGCACGCCCGGGGTGCAGGACGGGTCGGGCAGCGGCAGGTAGGCCTGCGAGCAGGTGGCGGCGGCGAGCGCGGGGTGCACGGCGCGCGGCGCGGCGGCCTGCGCGGTGGGGGAGACGGTCAGGGCGAGGGCGGCGGTGGTGAAGGTCACCGCGAGCGCGGTGCCGCCGGTGACGGACCGTCGGTGCATCGAACGCATGGGAGCTCCAGGGGAGTTGACCCGGCGTGGGGTCGCCGGTGCGATGCGTCCATGACAGCAGTGGGGCGGGGTGGCCCGAAGGGGGTGCACGGTGAATTGTTGGTGACGCGCGTAGAACATCAGACACGCCACTGCACCCGTGCACCACGGCCCCGCCTGACGGTCAGTCGGCCAGGTGGCGCTCCAGCGACTCCATCTTCCGGGTCAGCCCGTCCGTCACGCCCGCCCGGTCGTCGATCTTGATCACCGTGGAGACCCGGCCGGCGAACGGCTTGACCGCCTCCACCGCTGCCTTGATCACGGCCATCACCTCGTCCCAGTCGCCCTCGATCGAGGTGAACATGGCGTCCGTCCGGTTGGGCAGGCCGCTGGCCCGGACCACCTTGACGGCGGCGGCGACGGCCTCGGCGACGTCCTCGCCCATGCCGAGGGGGGTGACGCTGAACGCGGCGATCATCTGACGGCTCCTCACGTGACGGCTGGTGGACCGCATGCTGCCACAGGCCCGCCCGATCAGCCGTACACGCTGCGGCAGAGCCGCTCCTGCTCCGATCCCGGGGCCCACTGGCCGAGCTGCTCGGCGGTGTCGCACAGACCCGGCCCGGCGCCCGGCGCGGGGGCCGGGCGGGACGGGACGGCGCGCGGCGGCGGTTCCGGCGCCCGGGACGGACGTGGCGCCCGGGGCGTCGCCGGGGCCGGCTCGGCGGCGGCCGGGCTGTCGCCGGGTTCGGCGGCGTCCTCGGCCGCGGTAGGCGGTGCCGGCGGGCGCTGGTGGCGCTCGCCCCGCATGCCGTACCCGCCCGCGGCGCCCGGCGGGGCCGACGAAGGCGCCGACGAGGGCGGCGCGGAGAAGGGTGCCACGGTGCCCGCCGCGTCCTGCTCGCACCCCGCCAGGGCCAGGACCAGCGCCACGGCCGCGCCCACCCGCTTCACATCCATCACAGCGGGTCCAACGAGTGAACCGCCCTCAGGACCCGGGGAAAACCAGTACCGCCGAACCGGCCGCCGCGGGCAGACTGCGCGGATGGAGACCCCTCCCCGCACGCGCGCACTGCGCCACGTCGCCGAGCGTTCGGCCGCCGGTGCGCCGGTGGACCCGGGCCTGCGGGTGACGCTCAACTTCCACCCGGACCGGCAGGCCGGCGGGCGCCCGATCCTGGCGGCGATGGCCGCGGCCGGGCAGTACCGGTCGCAGTTCGTCACCGGGACCAGCAACGGTGGCCTGACCGCCTACCCGGGCGGCGACCGGTGGCGCTGGGAGCAGCTGATCTTCGGCGGCGCCTACGACCGCGCGCCCGCCGAACTGCGCCCGGGCTACGGGGCACTGAACTTCCGTCGGCAGCAGGTCGGCGCGGCGCCCCGGTTCGGCTCCGCGCACTTCCGGCTGACCGCCGAGCCGTTGGCCCGGAGCACCTTCTGCTACCCCGACAGCTCCACGGAGCCCACCGACCTCGGCGTGGCGGAAGGGGTCGCTGCCCTGGTCGCGCTGGCCGCCGCCGACCGGCGCGACGCGCTGGACGACTACGTCGAGGCCCAGGTGCACGGCCCGGTCCGGTTCGCCGAGCACGTCGAGGCGCTGGTGCTGGACCCGTGCTACCGCGGCACCGAGGTGGCGGCCGACGCCGCCGCGCTGGGCTGCCCCGTCGAGTGGCACGGCGGCTACCGGCTGAGCGTGGCCGAGCTGCGCCGCCACCCGGACTTCCGCGGGCCGGAGTTCGTCGAGCTGGGCGAGCGGCTCGCGGTGGACGGGTGGCTGGACCCGGCGGTCCTCGGGGCGGCCTCGCGCTCGGGCGGGCACGACGAGCAGGCGTTGAAGCGGGTCTGGCACTACCTGGCCCGGTTCGGCGCCCCGACCGGCGCGCCGGCGCCTCACTGACCGGGCAACAGCCGGCGCCGGCCCGGTATCTGCTCGAAGATCAGGTTGGTCCGGGTCTGCGCGACCGCCGGATGCGTCGTCAGGTGGTCCACCACGAAGTCGCGCAGCGCCTCGGGGTGGGCCACCGCGACGTGCAGCAGGTAGTCGTCCGAGCCGGACATGTGGAAGACCGCCAGCACGCCCGGGAGGTCCGGTGCGTCGTTGCGGAAGCTCTCGTTCTGCTCCCGGGTGTGGGCGCGCAGCCGGACCGAGATCATCGCCTGCAGCGGCAGACCGAGCGCGGCCGGGTCCACCTCGGCGCGGAAGCCCCGGATCACCCCGCGCTCGCGCAGCGCCCGCGTCCGGGCCAGGCAGGTCGAGGCGGCGATGCCGACCTCGTCGGCGAGCGCGTTGTTCGGGATCCGCGCGTTCTCGGCGAGGACGCGCAGGATCGCCCGGTCGGTGTCGTCGAGGGGCGTCCGGGCGGGCTGTGGATTGTTCGGCACGGACCCCAGGATGCTCTGTTGATCCGATGATATGCAAGATTGACCCGCCCTGGCCCGAATGATCTGCGGAAAGCTTCCGATCAGTGGGCCAGACGTTCCATTCTTGGTCCGCAACGCCGTCCCCACGGCCACCCCAGCGACCGAGGAGCGCCGTGAGCGTCATCGAGACCCGCCCCCTGCTGCCCCGGCCCACCGCGCCGCAGGAGCCGGACGCTGCTGCTTACGCGCTGCCGGCCGAGGGCCTGGACGACGACCAGCGCCTGCAGGCGCTGGACGCGATGGACGAGTACCTCACCCGCAAGCGCCGCCACCTGCTCGGCTACCAGGCCACCCAGGACCTGGACCGCTACGCGCTGGACCTCGGCCGGTTCATGCGCAGCAACATCAACAACCTCGGCGACCCGTTCCAGAGCGGCGGCTACAAGCCGAACACCAAGAGCGTCGAGCGCGCGGTGCTGGACTACTACGCGCGGCTGTGGGGCGCGGACCGCGCCTACGACCCGGCGGACCCGGAGTCCTGCTGGGGCTACGTGCTCTCGATGGGCTCGACCGAGGGCAACATGTACGCCCTGTGGAACGCCCGGGACTACCTGAGCGGCCGTCCGCTGATCGACCAGCCCGACGACCCCGCGCTGCCGTTCGTGCCGGAGAACCCGAACGCCTACCGCCCGGTGGCCTTCTACTCCGAGGACACCCACTACTCGTTCGCCAAGGCCGTCCGGGTGCTCGGGGTGGCCACCTTCCACGAGATCGGCCGCACCCAGTACCCCGGCCAGTGCCCGCCGGCCGTGGCCGTCAACGGCGACTGGCCCACCGAGGTCCCGTCCCGCCCGGGCCCCTCGGGCCACAGCTGGGACGGCACCGGCGAGATCGACGTGGACGCGCTGGCCGAGCTGGTGGAGTTCTTCGCCGCCAAGGGCCACCCGATCTTCGTCAGCCTCAACCTGGGCAGCACCTTCAAGGGCGCCCACGACGACGTGCGCGCGGTCGGCGAGCGGCTGCTGCCGGTCTTCGAGCGGCACGGGCTGCTGGACCGCGAGGTGGTGCACGGCACCGACCCGCGGACCGGCGAGGCGCTGACCGACCGGCGCCGCGGCTTCTGGATCCACGTGGACGGCGCGCTCGGCGCCGGGTACGTGCCGTTCGTCCGGCTGGCCGCCCAGGACCCCGAGGGCTACGGCTGGACCCCGGAGACCGTGCTGCCCGCGTTCGACTTCGGCCTGCGGCTGCGCCGGGCCGACGGCGGCGAGGTCGACCTGGTCTCCTCGATCGCGATGAGCGGCCACAAGTGGCCCGGCGCGCCGTGGCCGTGCGGGATCTACATGACCAAGGTCAAGTACCAGCTGGCGCCGCCGTCCCGGCCCGACTACACCGGCGCGCCCGACACCACCTTCGCCGGCTCGCGCAACGGCTTCTCGCCGCTGGTGATCTGGGACCACCTGGCCCGGCACTCGTACCAGGACCAGGTGGACCGGATCCGCAAGGCCCAGCAGCTGGCCGGGTACCTGGAGCAGCGGCTGCGGCTGCTGGAGCTCGAGACCGGCACCGAGCTGTGGCCGGCCCGCACGCCCGGCGCGATCACGGTCCGGTTCCGCTGCCCCAGCCCGGAGCTGGTGGCCAAGTGGTCGCTCTCCTCGCAGGACGTGCTGACGGTCCCGGGCGATCCGGGCAGCCGGCGCAGCTACGTGCACGTCTTCCTGATGTCCTCGGTGGACCGGGCCAAGCTGGACGCCCTGCTGACCGACCTGGCCCGGGACCCGTACATCCTGGGCGTCTGAGTCACAGCCGCCCGATCACCTCGCTGCCGTAGGCGTCGATGGTCGACTCGATCGCGTCGTGCATCGCGTAGACCGCGAACTGGTCCACGCCCAGGTCGCGCAGGTGGGCGAGCTTCTCGCGGTGCAGCGCGGGCGGGCCGATCACGCAGAACCGATCGACGATCTCGTCGGGGACGAACTGGGTGTCGGGGTTGCCGGCCCGGCCGTGGTGCGCGTAGTCGTAGCCGTGGCGGTCCTTGATGTAGGCGGTCAGCGCGTCGGGGACCAGGTCGGAGTGCTCGCCGTAGTGGCGGACCAGGTCCGCCACGTGGTTGCCGACCATGCCGCCGAACCAGCGGCACTGCTCGCGGGCGTGCGCCAGCGCCGCGGGGGAGTCGTCCGCGGTGACGTAGGCCGGCGCCGCCACGCAGACGGTGACCGAGGCCGGGTCGCGGCCCGCCTCGGCGGCCGCCCGGCGCACCGCCTTCACCATGTACTCGGTCAGGTACGGGTCGGCCAGCTGCAGGATGAAGCCGTCGGCCTGACGGCCGGTCAGGGCCAGCGCCTTGGGCCCGTAGGCGCCCATCCAGATCGGCAGCCGACTGTCCTGGACCCAGGGCAGGTGCACCTCGGTGCCGTCCAGCACCGCGCTGCGGCCCTCGGCCAGCTCCTTGATGACGTGCATCGCCTCGCCCAGCCGGGCCAGCGTGGCCGGGCGACGGCCGGCCACCCGCATCGCCGAGTCGCCGCGCCCGATGCCGCAGACGGTGCGGTTGCCGAACATCTCGTTCAGGGTGGCGAAGAGCGAGGCGGTCACCTCCCAGGTCCGGGTGGACGGGTTGGTGACCATCGGGCCGACCGTCAAGTGCTGCGTCTGGGAGAGGATCTGGCTGTAGATCACGAACGGCTCCTGCCACAGCACGCAGGAGTCGAAGGTCCAGCCGTGGCTGAAGCCGGCCGCCTCGGCGCGGCGCATCCGCTCCACCAGCAGCCGGGCGGGCGGGTCGGTCTGGAGCACGAGCCCGATGTCCACGGGCAACCTCCACTCGTCGGGACGGGGACGGGCCGCCGACCACGTCGGCGGCCCGCCACGGTCAGGGGCGGTCAGGGGCGGTCAGAGGTACTGGCAGGTGGCGCGGGTGAGGAACTGCCCGTGCCCGGCCCGGCCGAGCCAGCGGCCGTGGTCGAGCACCACCGTGCCGCGCGACAGCACGGTGCGCACCCGCCCGGTCACCTGGCGGCCCTCGTAGGCCGAGTAGTCGACGTTCATGTGGTGGCTGGAGGCCGAGAGCACCTGGACCGTCTCCGGGTCGTAGACCACCACGTCCGCGTCGGCCCCGGGCGCGATGGTGCCCTTGCGCGGGTAGAGGCCGAACATCCGGGCCGGGGTGGCGCAGGCGATCTCCACCCAGCGCCGGCGCGAGATCCGGCCCTCCACCACCGCCTGGTGCAGCAGGTCCATCCGGTTCTCCACCCCGGGCAGGCCGTTGGGGATCTTGGAGAAGTCGCCGCGCCCCAGCTCCTTCTGGCCGGTGAAGCAGAACGGGCAGTGGTCGGTGGAGACCACCTGCAGGTCGTTGGTGCGCAGCCCGCGCCAGAGCTGGGCCTGGTGCTCGTGCGGGCGCAGCGGGGTGGAGCAGACGTACTTGGCGCCCTCGAAGCCCGGTTCGGCCAGGTTGTCGGTGGAGAGGAACAGGTACTGCGGGCAGGTCTCGCCGAAGACCGGCAGTCCCTGGTCGCGGGCGGCGGCCAGCTCGGCCAGCGCGGAGCCGGCCGAGACGTGCACCACGTAGAGCGGGGAGCCGGCCACCTGGGCCAGCTTGATCGCCCGGTGGGTGGCCTCGGCCTCCAGCAGCTCGCGCCGCACCTCGCCGTGGTAGCGCGGTTCGGTGTGCCCGGCGGCCAGCGCCTGGGCCACCAGCACGTCGATCGCCAGGCCGTTCTCGGCGTGCATCATGATCAGGCCGCCGCTGTGCGCCGCGCTCTGCATGGCCCGCAGGATCTTGCCGTCGTCGCTGTAGAAGACGCCGGGGTAGGCCATGAACAGCTTGAAGGAGGTGGACTCGCCGGAGGCGGTGAGCAGGTCCATCTCCTTGAGCACGGAGTCGTTGACGTCCGACACGATGGTGTGGAACCCGTAGTCGACGGCGCAGCGGCCCTCGGCCTTGGCGTGCCAGGCGTCCAGGCCCTCGCGCAGCGCCCCGCCCATCGGCTGCACGGCGAAGTCGATGATGGTGGTGGTGCCGCCCCAGGCCGCGGCCCGGGTGCCGGTCTCGAAGGTGTCGGAAGCACTGGTGCCGCCGAACGGGAGCTCCATGTGGGTGTGCGCGTCGACCCCGCCGGGCAGCACGTACTGCCCGTGCGCGTCGATCACCGTCTCCGCCTGCCAGCCGGCCGCGGTGGAACTGCCGGTGGCGGCGAGCGCGACGATCTTCCGGTCCTCGATCAGGACGTCCGCGTGCATCTCCTCGGCGGCCGTGACGACCAGGCCGCCGGTGATCAGGGTCCTGGTCACGCGGTCACCCGCCGCAGGGCCTCGATCAGCAGGTCCGCGCCCTCGCGGGCCTCGGCGTCGGTGAGCGAGAGCGGGGGCGCGATCCGCAGCGCGTCCCCGGCCCGCCCGCCGCGGCCGATCAGCAGGCCGAGCTCGCGGGCGTGCTCCAGCGCGGCGCCGGCCGCGGCCGCGTCGGGCAGCGCGACGCCCAGCATCAGGCCCTTGCCGCGCAGCTCGCGCACCACCGGCAGGTCGGCCTCGGCCAGCCGCTCGCGCAGCAGTGCGCCGGTGCGCAGCGCGTTGCCCTGCAGGTCGTGCTTGACCAGGTAGTCCAGGTTGGCCAGGGCGGCCGCGCAGGTGATCGGGCTGCCGCCGAAGGTGGAGATGGAGTTGGCGGTCAGGCAGTCCATCACCTCGGCGCGGGCCACCACGCCGCCCATCGACATGCCGTTGGCCACGCCCTTGGCGAAGGTCAGCAGGTCCGGCGGCCCGGCCTGGCCGTGCGCCTGCCAGCCCCAGAAGTGCTCGCCGGTGCGGCCCCAGCCGGTCTGCACCTCGTCGCTGATCCACAGGATCCCGTGCCGCTCCAGCACCGGGCGGAACGCGGCCAGCAGCCCGTCCGGGCCGTGGGTGAACCCGCCCACCCCCTGGATCGGCTCGGCGATCAGCGCGGCCACGGAGCCCTGGGCCTGGCCGAGCATCTCCTCCAGGTCCGCCACGCAGGCGGCGGTGAACTCCGCGTCGGACAGGGCCGCGTAGGGCCCGCTGTCGCGCACGCCGCCCTGCACGTACAGGGTCTGCAGCGGGGACAGGCTGGTCGGCGACCAGGCCGTGTTGCCGGTGATGCCGACCGTGGAGAAGGACCGGCCGTGGTAGCTGTTGCGCAGCGCCAGCACCTGGTTGGACCGGCGGTACGCGGTGGCCAGCAGCAGCGCCGCGTCGTTGGCCTCGGTCCCGGAGGTGGTGAAGAAGACCTTGGCGTCCGGGATCCCCGAGAGCTCGGCGATCCGCTCGGCCAGCTCCACCATCGGCGCGGACAGGTAGAGGGTGGAGGTGTGCAGGATCCGGCCGGCCTGCTCGCTGATCGCGGCGGTCACCTCGGGCAGCGCGTGCGCCGTCATGGTGGTCAGGATGCCGCCGAAGAAGTCCAGGTAGTGGTTGCCCGCGGAGTCCCAGACGTGCCGGCCCTCGCCGTGGGTCAGCTCGATCGGCTCGCGGTAGTAGGTGGCCAGCCAGGACGGCAGCACCGCGCGGTGGCGCTGGCGCAGCTCGGCGACCGGCTGCTGGGTGGTCGTCATCCGGCGGCTCCTCAGGCTTCGGTGAGCGGCCCGTAGGCCTCGGGACGGCGGTCTCGGTAGAACGCCCACTGCTGGCGGACCTGCTCGATCAGGCCGAGGTCCAGGTCGCGCACCACCAGCTCCTCCTCCTTGTCGGAGGCCGGCTCGCCGACGAACTGGCCGCGCGGGTCGACGAAGTAGCTGGTGCCGTAGAAGTCGTTGTCCCCGTACTCCTCGGTGCCGACCCGGTTGATCGCCGCCACGTAGTACTCGTTGGCCACCGCGGCGGCCGGCTGCTCCAGCTGCCACAGGTAGGCGGACAGGCCGCGGCTGGTCGCGGAGGGGTTGTAGACGATCTGCGCCCCGCCGAGGCCGAGCGCCCGCCAGCCCTCCGGGAAGTGCCGGTCGTAGCAGATGTAGACGCCCACCTTGCCGACCGCGGTGTCGAACACCGGCCAGCCGAGGTTGCCGGGCTTGAAGTAGTACTTCTCCCAGAAGCCCTTGACCTGGGGGATGTGGTGCTTGCGGTACTTGCCGAGGTAGCTGCCGTCGGCGTCGATCACGGCGGCGGTGTTGTAGTAGACGCCGCTCTGCTCCACCTCGTAGACCGGCAGCACCATGACCAGGTGCAGCTCGGCGGCGAGGGCGCGCATCCGGGTGACGGTCGGGCCGTCCGGCACCGGCTCGGCCCAGCGGTAGTGCTCGGGATCCTGCACCTGGCAGAAGTAGGGGGCGTTGAACACCTCCTGGAAGCCGATGATCTGCGCACCCTGCGCCGCCGCCTCGCGGGCGTGGCGCTCGTGGAGCTCGATCATCGAGGACTGCTCACCGGTCCACCGGGTCTGCACCAGGGCGGCACGGACGATCTGCGACTGCGACATGGCATCGCTCCTGAAGGGTTTCAGGTCCAACGGGGCTCTCGGGTCCTGGGTGTCCTTGCAGGCTCCCCCTACGGAGGGTGGGTGAATCCCGACACTCTGTCAGCTCTCCCCTGCACCGGCTCGATACGGGTGACAGACCGACGGTAGCCAGCCGGGTGGGGAACAGTGATACGCGTGCGCCGCCGAACCGCCGCTGTCACTCGAACGGCCCTGCTGCAGCCCCCGGACCCGGAGGAGTTCGTCTACGGATGGAAGGGGGGTTCCCGAGTCCTGTGGAGGTGAGCGTGATGGACAAGCGTGCGCTGACAGCGGAGTTCCTCGGCACGCTGATGCTGGTGCTCTTCGCGGTCGGGGCGGCGGTGGTCGCCGGGGAGCAGATGGGGAACCTGGGCATCGCCCTGGCGTTCGGCTTCGTGCTGATGGCCCTGGTCTACGCGATCGGCCCGGTCTCCGGCTGCCACGTCAATCCGGCGGTGACCCTGGCCTTCCTGCTGTCCCGGCGGATGGACGCCCGCACGGCGGTGGGCTACTGGGTGGCCCAGGTGCTCGGCGGGATCGCCGGTGCCGCACTGGTGCTGCTGCTGGCCAAACAGGTCCCCGGCCTGCAGACCCACGAGAAGCTCGGCAGCAACGGCTGGGGCAGCCGCTCCGAAGTGCACGTCACCGCCGGGGGCGCCTTCCTGGCCGAGGTGCTGCTGACCTTCCTGCTGGTCTACGTGGTGCTGTCGGTGACCCACCGGCTGGCCGCCACCGGCTTCGCGGGCCTGGGGATCGGCATGGCGCTGGCGGTCTGCCACCTGGTGGGCATCCCGCTGACCGGCACCTCGGTGAACCCGGCCCGCAGCATCGGCCCCGCGCTGTTCGCGGGCGGGGCGGCGCTGAGCCAGCTGTGGCTGTTCATCGTGGCGCCCCTGGTCGGCGGCGCGGTGGCGGCCGGCGTGCACGCGCTGACGCATCCGCAGCCGTCCGCGCTGCTGGCGGACCGGGAGGAGGCGGAACTGCTGGCGGAGGCGGTCCGGCGGGACTGAGCGGCGCACCGCCGGTGCGGTCAGGAGGGCGGGTCCTCGGGCCCGCCCTCCCGGGCGTCCGCCGGGCCGCAGGCCGCCGGCATCGCCGGGTGGCGGCCGATCACCACCACGCCGAGCACCATCGCCATCAGTCCGGCCGACTCCCAGGCCAGCGCGCTCGGGGTGACCCGCAGCCGGTCGCCGAGGAAGCCGACCGCGCAGGCGATCCCGGCCAGCGGCTGGGCCGCGGTCAGCGCGGGCAGCGACATCCGCAGCGGGGCCGCCTCGAAGGCGCTCTGCATCAGCAGCAGGCCGAAGACGCCGAGCGCGACCACGGTGTACGGCTCCCAGCGGTGCAGCAGCGAGAACGCGCCGGCGCTGGTGGCATGGCTCGCGCTGGCCCGGGTGAGCGCGTCCTGCAGGCCGTAGAGCAGGCCCGCGGCCAGCGCCAGGATCGTCGCCTCCTCGAACAGCGGCAGTCGGCGGGCGAGCGAGACCAGCAGCAGGGCCAGCCCGGCGACGATGCCCAGCACCAGCCAGTGCCGCAGCTGGCCGGCCACCGCGCGACCGCCCTGCGGGTCGCCGGCCAGGATGAACGCCGTCACCCCCAGGCCGAGCAGCAGCACCCCGCCCCAGCCCGAGCGGCCCAGCCGCTGCCGGGAGATCAGGCTGGCCAGCGCCATCGCGAAGACCAGGTTGCTGGTCAGCAGGGGTTCCACCAGGGAGACCTCGCCCAGGCTGAGCGCGAGCGCGCTGAGCCCCAGGCCGACGATCATGATGCCGATGCCGCCCAGCCACTCCGGCATCCGGAGCAGGTCCAGCAGCAGCCGCCAGCGCAGCAGGTCCGCGCGCGGCGCACGCTGGGCCGCGTGCTGCTGCAGCACGAAACCGAGTCCGAGACAGCAGGCGGCGCCCACCGCCAGCAGGACGACCACCACGCAGAGATCACCAGCCGTCGTGTGGTGCGGTGGCGCCGGCCCCGACCCGGGCCCGGCCCGGAGGCACGGCGCGCGACTGGCCGTCAGCGTACCTCCGGATCCCGCCGGGCGGGCCGAGCCGGGGCGCGCCACGCGTGTCGCCCGTCGGCCATTCGATAATGGAGGGGAGAACCGGGCCGCTCCGAGGCACGGGAGGTAGCGATGATCGTGCGGATCTGGGAGGCGCAGGTCGCCCCCAAGCTGGTCGCCGAGTTCTGCACCGTGCTCCGGACCCGGATGATGCCCGAGTTGGAGGGCCTGGACGGCTACCTCGGCGGGGACCTGCTCCGGTCCCTGCCCGACAGCACCCACCGGGTCCTGGTGGTCACCCGCTGGCGCGACGAGGAGGCGCTGCGCGCCTACGCCGGACCGATGTGGGCGCTGCGCGCGGTCTTCTCGGACACCGAGCAGGAGTACCTGGAGCACCCGCCGGAGGTCTCGCACTACACGGTGCTGGGCTCCTGAGCGGCCGGGGTCCGGTCAGGCGCCGAAGTTCAGCCCGAACAGGACGGCCGGGGAGCCGGTGGTGACGAAGTCCATCGGGACCGTGCCGAGGACCGGACGGGCGGTGCGGTCCAGGCCGGCCAGGTAGCCGGCGAGTCGTGGGTTGAGGGCGTCCGCGGCCTGGCGCGGCCACAGGCCCCAGCCGGAGGAGGAGGTGAAGGTGAGGAAGAGGCGCTGCGGGTCGGAGGCGGCGCGGGCGGCGTCCAGGTGGGCGGAGACCTCGGGCCACTTGCGCGAGGAGAAGTCGAAGATCGTCCCGATGTCGTAGTCGTCCTCCAGGTCGACCAGCGGGCCGTTCCAGCGGATGCCGGGCAGCCCGCCGTTGTCCGCCAGCAGCACCACCCGGCCGCGCACCTCGCCGAGCGCCGGGATCCGGTTCCCGGTCCACAGCAGTCCGGGCCAGCGGCTCTGGTAGTCGTCGAAGATCGCGGCGAAGTCGGCGTCGGAGACCGTGGAGTACTCCTGCTTGACCCGCATCAGCAGCGTCTCGCCCGGGTGCTGGGCGAGGAAGGCCTGGCAGTCGTTGAGCACGTCGCCGTAGAAGATGTTCTGGAAGAACTGGCTGTGGTGGATCGCGAACACGCCGTTGATCGCCCGGCAGCGGATGTCCAGGAAGCGGATCCCGGCAGTCAGCTGGTCGGGGACCGAGAGGGTCTGGGTCTGGGTGATCGGGCCGCCGTAGAGCGAGCAGGTGTCGTGGGTGCCCGGCAGGGTGAGGCGGGCGAGCGGGGCGCTGTCGGGCAGCGCACCGAGCCAGTCCGGCGCGGGCGGCAGCGCGGCGGCGCGGGCCGGGGCGCCGGCGAGGCCGCCGAGCGCGGCGGCGGCGCCGAGTGCGACGGCGGTGCGGGTGAAGTCGCGGCGGGTGAGCTGACGGGTGGTCAGGTCCATGCTGCTGCCCCCTGGATGGCCGGCTGCCGGTGGTGTTGGCATGGCCATTATTGGGGTGGGCGGGGCGCGGGGCCAGACCCCGGGAGGCGGGTGCGTAGGCTGGGGCGATGACCGATACCGCGGCTGCCGCCGTCCCCTCGTTCACGCCCGAGTTCCTGGCGTTCTGGGCGGAGCGGCACCTCTGCACCCTGACCACGCTGCGGCCGGACGGCTCTCCGCACGTGGTGCCGGTCGGGGCGACCTACGACCCGGCGACCGGGATCGCCCGGGTGATCACGGACGGTGGCAGCCGCAAGGCCCGCAACGTGGCGGCGGCCGGCCCCGAGGGGGCGCGGGTGGCGCTGTGCCAGGTGGACGGCGGCCGCTGGGCGACGCTGGAGGGTCGCGCCGTGCTGCGGCGCGGTGCGGCGGCGGTGGCGGACGCGGAGGAGCGGTACGCGCGGCGCTACCGGACCCCGCGGGAGAACCCGAACCGGGTGGTCATCGAGATCACCGTGGCCCGCGGGCTGGGCCGCGGGGTGAGCCCCGCGGCGGGCTGAACGGATCAGCCCCGCCCCGCCGCCTCGCGCAGGCCGCGCAGGACGGTGGGCTCGATGCCCAGGACCCGGGCGCGGACCAGGACGGGGTGGGCCCGGACCGCGTCGGCGGCGCGGACGTAGCGGTCCCAGAGCCGGTCGAACTCCGCCTGCTCCCCAGCCGCCCAGGTGCACCGCTGCACCGCCTGCCCCGGCTCGGGGTAGGCGGCGAGCCGCCGGTCGCGGACCACGAGCGCGTAGTCGCCGACGGCCCGGTCGGCGGCGAGCAGGGCCTGCTGGAGGGCGATCAGGTCGTGCGGGAGGGAGAGGGCCGGAGCCGAGGAAGCGGAGAACACGCTGACCACCGTATGCACGCTGACTGACAATCAGCTGCTTTTGACTCGACCGCCACTCGACCGCGCACGGACTCTGCGAGGTCGGCGGAGTGGGAAGTCGGTCGGACGGACTTCCGGTGCGCGCGGTGCGCTACTCGCCGTCGGGGAAGGTGTAGCTGCTCGGGACGTTGACCTGGGCGTTCTCCGCCGCCGTGCCGTAGACCAGGGCGATCTCGTCGTGCGCGCCGAGCTGGATCGCGGCCGGGTCGCCGGAGACGGCCTTGCCGTTCAGGTAGGCGGTGAGGGTGTGGGTGGCGTCGGTGGTCGCGCCGCCGAGGTGGTCGGCGGCGACCGAGACCTGCCACTCGGTCAGGAACTGGCCGAGCGTGAAGTCGGTCTTGACCGGGGACTCGATGTGGATCACACCGCTGGTGTCGTGCGTGTGCAGCGGGCTGATCCGCTGGGCGCTCTCGTCGATGCCGATCAGCGCGGGGACCGCGACGGACTTGCCGTCGAGGTAGACGTCCAGGTGCGCGTGGATGTGCTCGACGGTGCCCTCGGAGTCCAGCATCGGCAGGCCGGCCGCCGCCACCGCCGCGCTCGCGTCGGCGGGCGCGTCCCACGGCGCGGCGCTGGTCCGGCCGTCGGCCGTGGTGCGCGGGTGGCTGGGCATCGCGGCGGCGGCCGAGCCGCCCTTGCTGCCGCTGTCGTGCTGCGCCACCGCGACCGCGGCGACGGTGCCGACCAGCGCCAGCCCGAGCACGCCGGCGGCCGAGCGCACCAGCAGCTTGCGCCGCCGCTCCTGCTGCCGCTCCGCCGCGCGGGCGGCCGCCGCCTTGGCGCGGCGGGCGTTGGGCGGGAGGTCGGCGTTCGGGGAGGTGGGCTTGCGCTTGCGGGGCTGGTTCGCCATGCGGTGGTCCTGGCTCCTGGTCGGGGGAGGTTCTGATTCGTTCCGATTTGAACCTGTTTCGACCGTACCTGGGGGATCGTCCGCGAACAACGAGATCGGACCGAAATGTGGTCGACGCCGCTCGGGCGCGGCCGGGCCGGGCCGGGTGACCGCGACGTCCGAAATCCGCCGGTCCGGGGGCGGGCGGGCAGGCACAGTAGAGGGGTAGCAGTCCCGTACGAGGAAAGGTCCACGGCTGTGGCCAGCACCGTTCACACCACCATCGACAGCCCGCTGGGTGCGCTGCTGCTGGTCGGCGAGGAGTCCGCGACCGCCCCGGGCGGGCTCGCGCTCGGCTCGCTCTCGATGACCGGCCAGCGCGGCGCGGCGACCGTGCAGCCGCACTGGCGCGCGGACGCCGCGGCCTTCGCGACCGTCACCGACCAACTGCAGGCGTACTTCGCCGGCGACCTGAAGGAGTTCGACCTGGAGCTGCGGTACGGCGGGACGGAGTTCCAGCGCCGGGTCTGGCAGGCGGTCGACACCGTCCCCTACGGCACCACCACGAGCTACGGCGCGCTCGCCGACCGGATCGGCGCCCCGCGGGCGGCCGTGCGCGCGGTCGGCACCGCGATCGGCGCGAACCCGCTGCTGATCGTGCGCCCGTGCCACCGGATCGTCGGCGCCACCGGGGCGCTGACCGGCTACGCGGGCGGGCTGGAGCGCAAGGAGTACCTGCTGGCGCACGAGGGTGCCCGGCCGCTCGCGCTGGGCTGAGGCCCGGCGGTCGACAGGGCGGGTGGTCGGGCGCGGTCAGGTGCAGGACGCGTCGCAGCAGCAGCCGTCGCACCCGTCGCAGCAGCAGCCGTCACAGGCGCACCCGTCGCACCCGCCGCCACCGCCGCCGTCGCAGCAGCACCCGCACCCGTCGCAGCCCCCGCTGCCGCCGGCGCCGCTGCCGCCGCCGCAGCAGTCGGCCCCTTCGCCGCAGCACTGGCAGGCGCTGCAGCAGTCGCACCCGCTGCAGCAGTCGTCGCAGTTGCGGCTGCACCAGCTGCGCCTGGGCTCGCGGGTCCACGGGTCCTCGTGGTCGGTGCAGAGCAGCTGGCAGGTGCAGGCCATCAGGGCCCACATCGCGCAGCCGGCGAGCGTGCTGCGCGGCGGCTTGCGGTCCATGAAGGGCGGCGGGCCGAACTGGGCCTGCGGCTGGGCCGTGGTGCTGCAGCGGTGCCCGCTCGCGTGCCGCCTGCCGAAGACCCGGTCCACCGCCTGCTCGGTCTCGTGCGCGAGCAGGGCGTGCACCAGCGCACGGTCGCGGAGCTCGACGTCGTGCAGGGCGAGCCGGATCCCGTGCACCGCGTCGCGGCACAGGCGCTCGGCCTCGGCGCGGTCGGTGCCGGTGGCGGTCAGCGGGTTCCAGGCGCCGGCGGCGCGGTCGGCCTCCTGGTCCTCGGCCGCGTCCAGCAGGTGGGCCAGGCGCCCGAACAGCCGACCCGCCTCGTGCAGGGCGGCGGCGTTCCCGGGCCGGCCGGCCAGCACCGCGGTGTGGGCGAAGGCGGCGGCCGTGGCGGTCTCGGTGGGCTCGGTGACCAGCAGGACCGAGCCGCCGGGCCCCGCCGAGCGCTCCAGCTCGTCCTGGCGGGCGGCGGCGTCGAGCAGCACGGCGGTGTCGAAGCCGACGGCCGTCGCGCTGCCCGCGCTCTGCCGGTCCCAGCGCCGGGCCACCGCCCGGGCCCCGGCCGCCACCGACCGGCGGGCGAAGACCCCGTCGGCGTCCAGCACGTGGTCGCGCACCTTGACGGAGGCGAGCGCGAGCGAGACGGCGGCCGCCAGCCGGGCCCCCTCGCCCCGGGCGACCTCGGCGGACCGCATGCCGCGCAGCGGGCAGGGGCCGGCCTTGCGGCGGCCGGCCCCCGCGGCCGCGCCGGAGTGCTGGGCCTCCACCAGGACGGAGATGACCAGGCCGTCGTAGTTGGTCGCGGTGCGGGCCAGCTGCCCGTGGTCGTCCCGCAGAGCGAGGCAGAGGCCGCAGAGGTGGGCGAGCCAGGAGGCCTGCAGCTGCTCGGACAGCCGGTGCCGGCAAGGCCTGATGATTCCGAACACGCGCCCACCCCTCGTACCCGCCGTCGACCGGCGCCCCCTTGACCGGGCGTCATCCTACGAGGGGCCGGCGCCACGGGGGAGGGGCGGGGCGCACCGGGGCGGTGGTACGCGGCGGGCGGGGGTACGGGGGCGCCGGGCCGGGGTCAGCGGCCGGCGGCGTTCAGGCCGACGACGGTCAGGGCGACCGGGTCGGCCACGTAGACCCGGCCGCCGCCGGCCGACCAGACCACCTCGTTCTTGAACGGGTCGGCCTGCCGGGCACCGCTGTACTTCCAGCGGACCGCACCGGACGCCGGGTCCAGCGCCCACAGCACCGACCTGCCGTCCAGCACGTAGACGTTGCCGTCCGCGCACTGCGGTCGGCTCGCCTCGCGGTACGCCATGCCGCTGCCGGTGGAGCCGGGAGTGCTGTCCTTGGCGGGCTCGGTCTGCCAGCGCAGCGCGCCGGTGGCCGCGTCGAAGGCGTAGAAGGTGTTGAGGTCGGCGACGAAGACCAGGCTGCCGTCGGGACTCGCGGTCGGCTGCTGGAAGTGGCCGGTCTCCTTGGAGGCCCACACCTGGGTGCCGGTCGCCGGGTCGAGGGCGAAGAGCTGGTTGCCCGTGCAGACGAAGTGGCCCGCCGCCACGCACGCGTAGCCGGAATCGACGTCCCCGGGCAGCTCGCGCTGCCAACCGGGTACGGGGCGGCCGCCCCGCGCGATGTCGAACGCCTGCAACCGGACCACGGTGTCCGAGCCGGTGCGCGGGCTGCGGAAGAGCCAGCGGGACCCGGTCGGCGGGACCAGGGCGATCTCCTGGTTCGGCCACGGGTAGTCCCCGAGCGTCTTCTGCGAGGAGGCGTCGACCGCCCACAGCGTGGAGCCGGCCAGGTAGACGACGCCGTCCACCACCCCCGCGACCCGGTACGTCGCGAACTCGCCCTTCGGCGTGGCGTCCCAGTAGACGTGGCCGTCGTCGAGTCCGACGGCGGCCACCCGTGCGCCGCTGTAGTGCGCCAGCAGGCCGAAGGCGTAGACCCGGCCGTCGGCCACCACCGCGACGTCCGTGCCGGGCGACGAGCCGTTGAGCAGGTCGACGGGTGACCACTTGGGGTGCCCGGCGTCGTCCAGGGACCAGACGTGGTTGTTCGCGGCGCACAGCACCTGGCCCTTGGCGGCGATCAGCTGCGAGCACGTCTCCACCGCGGTCGCGGTCCACAGCGGCGTGGCCTCCGGACCGACCAGCACGCCGGTCCGGCCCGCGGCGTCGTGCGAGGCGGCGCCGGGCGCATCATGGCGGCCTTCATTGCTCGTCCAAGCCCGTGGCCGCGGTGGGTGGCGAGCACTGATGTGTCTTGGACGTAGCCGATCTCGCGGCGA
>NZ_JBHYKG010000106.1:0-25939 GCF_042741245.1 Kitasatospora sp. NPDC058965 | reverse complement strand
GGGGGAGGGTCACGTCGAGCCCGGGCGCTGGCTCGCGGGCGGCGCCGGCGGTCAGGCGGCAGCGCGGGCGGGCGAGCCGAGGAGTCGCCCGGTCGGATGGCGGATGCGAACCGGGCGGCTGGCCTGACATGAGTCAATCATTGCTGTCACAAGTAGTCAATATTCCTGTCAAGATCCTGTTGCGGGGGCCGCTCCGGGCCTGCGGTCCGCGCGGCGCGGCCGCGGCATAGAGTGCGGGCATGACGGATGGCGTGGTGCTGCACATCAAGGGGCGGGTGCTGGTCGGACCCGACGAGGTCCGGGACGAACTGTGGGTGGTGGACGGCCGGGTGGCCTTCGAGCGGCCGGCCGGCGCCCGGGACGTGCGCACCGTCACCGGCTGGGTGCTGCCGGGCCTGGTGGACGCCCACTGCCACGTCGGCCTGGACGCGCACGGCGCGGTGGACGAGGCGACCAGCGAGAAGCAGGCGGTCACCGACCGGGAGGCCGGCACCCTGCTGATCCGCGACGCCGGCTCGCCCGCCGACACCCGCTGGATCGACGAGCGCGAGGACCTGCCGAAGATCATCCGGGCCGGTCGGCACATCGCCCGCACCCGCCGCTACATCCGCAACTACGCCCACGAGATCGAGCCCGGGGACCTGGCCGCCTACGCGGCGCGGGAGGCCCGGCGCGGGGACGGCTGGGTCAAGCTGGTCGGCGACTGGATCGACCGGGACCGCGGCGACCTGGCCGCCTGCTGGCCGGGCGACGCGCTGGCCGAGGCGATCGCGGCGGCGCACGCCGAGGGCGCCCGGGTGACCGCGCACTGCTTCGCCGCCGAGTCGCTGCCCGACCTGCTGGCGGCCGGCATCGACTGCATCGAGCACGCCACCGGACTGACCGAGGAGTTGATCCCGCAGTTCGCCGAGCGGCGGGTGGCCATCGTGCCGACCCTGGTCAACATCGCCACCTTCCCCGGGCTGGCGGCCGGCGGCGACGACAAGTTCCCGGTCTGGGCGGCCCACATGCGCCGGCTGCACGAGCGCCGCTACGACACCGTGGGCGCCGCGCACGAGGCCGGGGTGCCGGTCTACGTCGGCACCGACGCGGGCGGCTCGCTGCCGCACGGCCTGGTCGCCGCCGAGGTGGCCGAGCTGCTCAAGGCCGGACTCACCGCCACCGAGGCGCTCTCCGCGACCAGTTGGGGGGCGCGCGAGTGGCTGGGCCGCCCGGGGCTGACCGAGGGCGCCCCGGCCGACCTGGTGGTGTACGCGCAGGACCCGCGGGCCGACGTCCGGGTGCTGGCCGACCCGCAGTTGGTGGTGCTCAGGGGTCGTCCGGTCGGGTGATCGGCCGTCCCCGTGGGCCGATAGGGTGAGGGCATGGCACCGCGTCCGCTGCACGAGATCGTCGAACCCGGCTGGGCCCAGGCCCTGGCGCCGGTGGCCGGGCGGGTCGCCGCCATGGGGGACTTCCTGCGCGGCGAGATCGCCGCGGGGCGGACCTACCTGCCGGCCGGGCCCGACGTGCTGCGGGCGTTCCAGCAGCCGTTCGCCGAGGTGCGGGTGCTGATCGTGGGTCAGGACCCGTACCCGACCCCGGGGCACGCGGTCGGGCTGAGCTTCTCGGTGGCCCCCGAGGTGCGGCCGATCCCGGCCAGCCTGGTCAACATCTACCGCGAGTACGGGCAGGACCTGGGGTTCCCGCCGCCCGGCAACGGCGACCTGACGCCGTGGACCCGGCAGGGCGTGCTGCTGCTGAACCGGGCGCTGACCACTGCCCCCGGCAAGCCGGCCGCGCACCGGGGCAAGGGCTGGGAGGAGGTCACCGAGCAGGCGATCCGGGCCCTGGTGGCCCGTGGTGGCCCGCTGGTGGCGATCCTGTGGGGTCGGGACGCGCGCAACCTGCGCCCGCTGCTCGGCCAGGTCCCGGCCGTCGAGTCGGCGCACCCGAGCCCGATGTCGGCGAGCTACGGCTTCTTCGGCTCCCGCCCGTTCAGCCGCGCCAACGAGCTGCTGGCGGGCCAGGGCGCGCAGCCGGTGGACTGGCGGCTCCCGTAGCGTCGGCGCCCGGCCCGGCTCAGCCGTAGGCGGTGGCCCGCACCCGGTCCAGGTCGGCGAGCAGGGCGTCCAGCCGGGACGGGTCGGCGACGTAGGAGAGGACCGCCGAGGAGAACGCGGACTGCATCGCGGCGGGCATCTGGTCGGAGGCGTCGAACCGCACGGTGCTCGCGCCGGCCAGCAGCTTCCCGAGCCGCGCCGACAGGTCGTCCGGGTAACTGCTCGGCCCGACCAGCCGGTTCGGGCTGAGCGCACCGCCGTGCCGCACCCAGACCGACTGGGCCTCGGGGGTGCTGAGGTAGGCGATCAGCTGGCGGGCGGCCGCGGTCGGACGGACCATCGCGAGCAGGTCCGCGCCGACCTCCCTGGCACCGCCGAAGGCCGGATCGAGCTGCGGGAAGGGAACGAAGTCGAAGTCCCGGCCCGCCTCGATCAGCGGACCGTCCTTCAGGTAGTCGTCGGTGATGAACGACGCCTCGTGGTCGAAGTAGCAGCCCGGCGCAGTGGTGAACATCGGCTCGCCGACCGTGGCGAAGTCGGAGAGCAGCATGCCCCGCGGGCCGCCGCGCACCATGCCCGCGGTGCCGACCACGTCGGCCCAGGTCTGCCAGGCCCGGCGGATCTGCGGGGAGGACCAGGGCAGGGTGCCGGCCGTCCACCGGTCGTAGAAGTCCGGGCCGGACTGCGCCAGGACGATGTCCTCCAGCCAGTCGGTGCCCGGCCAGCCCGAGGCGGTGCTGTCCGCCAGCCCGACGCACCACGGGGAGGTCCCGGTGGCGGCGATCCGCCGGTCCAGCGCGGTCAGCTCCTCCCAGCTGGCGGGCGGCCGCCAGGCGTGCGCGGCCAGGGCCTTGGGCGAGTACCAGAGCAGGCTCTTCAGGGAGGCCTTGACGACCACCGCGTACTGCTTCCCCTGCACACTGCCCAGTTGCAGCCAGCTCGGGTCGTACTGCTCGGCGAGCCCCGGCAGACTCACCGCGCCGTCCAGCGGGGTCAGTTGCCCCGCCAGGGCGTACTGCGCGAGCTTTCCCGGGCTGGACAGCACCGCGAGGTCGGGCGCATTGCCGGCGGCGAGCCGGTCGGTCAGCACGCTGTCCGCGTCGCGGGAGCCCTCGTAGACCACCTTGATCCCGGTCCGCTGCTCGAACGGCGCGACCACGGCGAGGAAACCGGCCTGCTCGCCGCCGCCCGGCCCCTCGCCGGTCCAGGAGCCGAGCACGTGCACGACCTGCTGGGGGCGGCCGCTGCCACAGGCCGTCACGCCGCAGAGGGCGACCAGGACCAGCGCCAGAGCGGCCCTCGGCCAGGCGTGGTGCGCGCCCCGGACAGCGACGGTCGGCCCGTTCACCGCACCCCCCGGTACTCGTCGATACGTGGCCACAGCCCGAGCAGGCACAGTCCCGCCACCGTGACGCTCAGCAGCGGCAGGCCCGGGCCGAGGCCCGCATCGGCACCCGCCGCGGACCGGGCGGCGCCGAGCCGCTGCTGGGCGAGGACCGTCAGACGGCTCAGCCCGGCGTCCAGGGCGGCGCCGCTGCCGCCCAGTTGGGCCGGCCCCCGGCCCAGCACCGTCGCTGCCGCGCCCGGATCCTGCCCGGCCGCCTGCCGCTCCACCTCGGCGTCGGCCGCCCGGAACTTCTCCAGCGAGCCGATCACCTGTGCCGTGCTGTCCTGGTCGGCGGCGGCGGAGTCGCCCTGCACCAGGTCGCCGATCCGGTCGGCGTACCCGACGAAGCCGTCGGCGAACGGCTCGGCGGGATCGCGTTCGACCAGGGCCAGCGCGTCCCCGGCCGAGGCCCGGGCGGCCAGCGCCCGGGCCTGCCAGGCGCCGGAGAGTTCGTCCAGCGCGGTGGTCGCCGAGCCGAACGCCCGGTCGGTGTGCAGCGCCTGCAGCAGACCCCAGCCGGCCAGCCCGGCCAGCAGCACGGAGCCCGCCAGCAGCGCCGGATTGAGCCGGCGGTTGAAGTGGCGGCTGAGGAAGCGCTGGGTGCCGACCAGCAGGGCCAGCCCCGGGGCGGCCGGGGCGAGCACCCAGAGGAGCACGCCGGGCGCGAGCCAGCGGCTCTGCCGGCGCTGGTCCACCGCCTGCCGTTCGTCCCGCCGCAACTGCTCGACCCGGGCGAGGATGCCGGTGTCCGGCGCCTGCATCAGACGGGAGGCGTAGCCCAGGTAGGCGGCGGCCAGCACGCCCTGGTCGGCGTTGGCGTGGGCCTGCTCGACCAGACCGGCGTAGTCGACCAGCAGCCCCTCGACCGCCTGCAGCGTCCCGCTGCCGCCCGCCCCGGTCGCATCGTGCTCGGCGGCCTGGGCGAGTGCCTGGTGCGCGTTCTTGAGGTCCTCCTGGTACTGCCGGCCCGGCCCGCTCAGCCGCATCGTCCCCGACAGCAGGCTCTCGACCGCGACCCGGTCGGCGTCCGCCAGGAAGTACCCGACCCGGGCGGTGTCGGTGACCGCCGGCACCGCCCTCGCACCGGCGTCCGACACGGCCCCGTGCGCCCCGCCGGTGGCCAGCCCCATCGTCGCCCACAGTGCGGCGACGCAGAGCAGCAGCGCGAGGAGGCGCAGCCGCAGCGACGCCGGAGTGCTGCGCGGGCCCGGCAACCGGCCGGCGGACCGGGCCCGCCCGGCGGGGAGGCTGCGCGTCAGTGCCATCGGCGCCGGTTCCGTTCGCGGTCGACCCGCTGGTCCTGCGTCACCACTGCGCCTCCCCGGTCTGCGACGTCCACGGGTGGTGCACCGCCCCGGTGGAGCGGCCGGTCGGTCAGCGCCGGCGGACCCAGGCGATCGCCTTCGCCGAGCCGAACCCCCCGATGACCGCTGCCGAGACCACCATGCCGAGCAGGCCCGGCGCCGCCCCGCCGACCAGCACGAGGAGCACGCCGCTCAGGATGTTCAGCACCTCCAGCGCCATCACGGTGCGCCGCGCCCAGTCCTGGTGGACCGCTGTCCCCACCGCGCAGGCGGCCAGGAGCAGCGCCGTCCCCAGCGTCACCCAGGCCGCCGTGACGAGCAGGGTGCTGTCGTCGGTGATGCCGTGGTCGGTCTCGTTCTGGTTCTCGTGGAACAGCATCAGGGCGACCACGAGGTTGACGGCCGACTGGAGCCAGACCACCACCAGTGCGCCCTTGAGACCACCCGGCATCCGGTCGGTCGAGTACGACTGCGCCATCCCGCCACCCCCTGCTGGATCTGGGCCTGCTCGCCGAATGCCGAGCAGCGGCATTGAGCAGCTCGTTAGCTCAGATTAATGCACGCATGCCTTCGCGCACAGGGTTTTTGAGGGATCGTCATGTCCGGGATCGGTGGCTCTTGTGGGTCTTCTTCATTCCAACGAGTGAAGCGGAGGCGGCAGTTGCGGTCCGGGTCCGACGGATTGGCAGAGGATGACACTTTCGTCGCACTAGTGGGAGTGTCATCTTGTCGTCTCGTGCCACCGTCGCCACCGCCGTCCTCGCCGCCGCCTCGCTCGTGGTGCTCCCCGTGCTGCCGGCTGCCGCCGACGGTCCGGGTTCCGGCGGCGGTACCGGCAGCGCCACCGCCGTCACCGCCGAACTCGACCTGCACGTCAGCCTGCTGAACAGTGCGGTGGACGTGCCGGTGGACGTGGCGCTGAACAAGGTCCGGTCGCCCGCCGAGATGCACGGCTCGATGCTCACCGCCACCGTGGCCGGGGTGGCCCAGCCCGGCCCCGTCACCCTGGTCCGGGCCGACCTCGGCCGTTCGGACACCCACGTCGGCCCGGACGGCGCGAAGGCCTCGGTCGCCCTCGCCAACGCCGACGTGCACGCCCCCGGTCTGCCCCTGACCACCCTGCTCGGCCTGGAGGCGCTCAGCGCCGAGGCCGACTGCCCGGTGGACGGGCCGCCCACGGCCGAGGTCACCGCGCCCGCCCGGCTCACCGTGCTCGGCCACTCGGTCGCCGCCGACCTGTACGGCCCCACCCACCTCGCGGTGCCCGGCATCGGCACGGTGGACGTGGAGTTCTCCCGGCGCACCACCACCTCCAGCACGGCCGCCGCCTCCGCCCTGGTGGTCCAGGTGGCGATCAACCCGCTCAACCTGAACGTGGCCAAGGTGGAGGGCACCGTCACGGTGGCCTCGGTGAGCTGCTCCAAGCCGACCGGCGCCGCCGCGACCGCCAGCACGCCGCCGTCGGGTGCCCCGAGCCCGGCGGTGTGGGCCGCCGACGCGGCCGGGACCCCGTCCGTCACGCCGACGAAACATTCGGCCCCCGGCGCGGAGCTCGCCAGCACCGGAAGTTCGGACACCGTTCCACTGCTCGCCACCGGAGCCGTGCTCCTGGTCTGCGGTGGTGGCGGGCTGGCGGCCGCCCGGCGCCGCCGCCCGGCGCACCGGCGGCACTGAGTCGGCTGCCGACCTGCACATTGTCATGTCCGCCGGCACTCTCGGAGGGTGAGGGTGCCAGCGCGGACAGTCGGTTCACACGCTGGTTACACAAGAGGAACAACCGGGAAACGGCGGCTTGCAACGCTACGCGGGCACCCACCACTCAAGTTCGCGAGGTATCCCCGTGGCAATCAAGGCCGAGTACATCTGGATCGACGGCACGCAGCCGACCGCCAAGCTCCGCTCCAAGACCCGGGTGCTGCCGAACGCCGACAAGATCCCGACCTGGGGCTTCGACGGCTCGTCGACCAACCAGGCCGAGGGCCACGCCTCGGACCGCGTGCTCGAGCCGGTGCGCACCTACCCGGACCCGATCCGCGGCGGTGACAACATCCTGGTGCTGTGCGAGGTCAACGAGATCGACGGCTCCGCGCACCCGTCCAACACCCGCGCGCTGCTGCGTCCGATCGCCGAGCAGTTCGCCGCGCAGGAGCCGATCTTCGGCATCGAGCAGGAGTACACCTTCTTCAAGGGCTCGCGCCCGCTCGGCTTCCCCGAGGGCGGCTACCCGGCCCCGCAGGGCGGCTACTACTGCGGCGTCGGCGCCGAGGAGGTCTTCGGCCGCGAGATCGTCGAGCTGCACCTGGACCGCTGCATCGCGGCCGGCCTGGCCATCTGCGGCATCAACGCCGAGGTCATGCCCGGCCAGTGGGAGTTCCAGATCGGCCCCGTCGACCCGCTGAAGGTCTCCGACGACCTGTGGGTCGGCCGCTACCTGCTCTACCGCACCGCCGAGGAGTTCGGCATCGACGCCACCCTGGACGCCAAGCCGGCGCGCGGTGACTGGAACGGTGCGGGTGCCCACACCAACTTCTCCACCAAGGCGATGCGCGAGGGCTACGACGCGATCATCACCGCCTGCGAGTCGCTCGGCGAGTCGCAGGAGAAGGTCCTGGAGCACGTCAACCAGTACGGTGACGACATCCAGTCCCGCCTCACCGGCAAGCACGAGACCGCCCCGTGGAACGTCTACTCCTACGGCGTGTCCGACCGCGGCGCCTCGGTCCGCATCCCGTGGCAGGTTGAGGTGGAGCAGAAGGGCTACATCGAGGACCGTCGCCCGAACGCCAACGTGGACCCCTACGTGGTGACCCGCCTGCTGGTCAACACCTGCTGCTCGGCGCTGGAGAAGGCCGGCCAGGTCTGATCCGGGCCCAGTGCTGACGCTGCCCGCCGCCCCCTCGGGGGTCGGCGGGCAGCGGCGTTCCCGGCTGCCGGCGGCGGGTCGGGGAGGGCCCGGCCGGCCGCCGCGCCGTCAGCCGAGCGCCCGCTCCAGCGCCGCCACGAAGCCGTCCGTGGTGCGCGGGTCGCGCACCGCCAGGCGCAGCCAGTCGGGCCCGAGCCCGGGGAAGGTGTCCCCGCGCCGCACCGCGTACCCCGCCGCCCGCAGCCGGTCGCGCAGCGCGGCCGCGCCCGCCACCTCGACCAGCAGGAACGAGGCGGCCGGGACGCCGTGCACCCGCACCGCCGGGACGGCCGCCAACGCGTCCAGCAGGTACGCCCGGTGCTCGGCCAGCTCGACGGCCACCGCCTCGGCCTCGGCCAGCGCCGGTGCGCCGCTGCACAGTTCGGCCGCCACCAGGGCCGGGGTGGAGACCGGCCAGAGCGGCTGGGCGCGGCCCAGTTCGGCGATCAGCGCGGCCGGCCCCAGCACGTAGCCGATCCGCAGCCCGGCCAGGCCCCAGGTCTTGGTCAGGCTGCGCAGCACCACCACCCGGCCCGGCAGGTCGCGGGCCGCGGCGAGCGACTCGCGCTCGCCGGGGACGGTGTCCATGAACGCCTCGTCCACCACCAGGGTCCGCCCGGGGCGGGCGAGCGCGGCCAGCGTGCCGGCCGGGTGCAGCACCGAGGTGGGGTTGGTCGGGTTGCCGACCACCACCAGGTCGGCCTGCTCGGGCACCGCGCGCGGGTCCAGCACGAAGCCGTCCCCGGGGCGCAGCAGCACCCGGTGCACCGGGATCCCGGCGTCGGCCAACGCCGCCTCCGGCTCGGTGAACTGCGGGTGCACCACGACCGCGTGGCGCGGGCGCAGGGTGCGGGCCAGCAGCACGAACGCCTCGGCCGCGCCGGCGGTCAGCAGCACCTCGGCCACCGGGCGGGCGTGCCGGGCGGCCACCGCGGCGCGGGCCGCGGTCCGGTCCGGGTAGGCGGCCAGCTCGGCCAGCGAGTCGGCGAGGGCCACCCGCAGCCAGGCCGGCGGGGTGCCGGTGCGCACGTTCACGGCCAGGTCCACCAGGTCGCGGTGGTGGCGCACCTCGGCGTCCCCGTGGTGGCGCAGGTCCGGTCCGTCGGCGGGCAGCGTCGCCACCGCGACCGTCGAGCGGGCCGACCGGCGCTTGGCGACCAGCAGTTCGCCGCCGCCCAGCAGCGCGGCCGCCTCCGCCACGCTGGGCGTCCCGGTGGCGGCCAGCACCGCGGCGGAGGGGGTCGGGACCGGCACGGCGGCCAGTTCGCCGGCCGGGTGCCCGACCAGCGGCACGCCGAACGCCCGCGCGGCGGCCAGCAGTCCGGGTTCCAGCGCGCGGGCCTCCACGGTGGCCAGCAGCCGGACCGCGCCGGCCGGGAGGGCGGCCTCGGCCAGCACCTCGGAGATCAGCCCCAGCACCTCGTGCTCCGCGACCCCCGCACTGGCGCCGACGCCGATCACCAGGCCGGCCGGATTCGCGTTCTCGCTGCTCACCGGGGCATCCCAGCACGCTGGGTGAACGGCCGTCAATCGCCGGTGGTGTGCCGTTCCTCGCATCTTCACCTGCACTGCGCTGCTCACGTCAGGTGACCGCCCGTACGCTGAGCGCCGCTCGGCCCGCTCCCCCAACCCCCTGTGGAGGACCCGCCATGCCCCTGATCTCCCGCCGCACCCTGACCGCGGCCGCCGCCGCGACCGGTCTCGCCGCCGGCTCCGCCGCGCTCTGGCTCTCCGGCGGCGCCGCCGCGCAGGCCGCCGCGCTGCCCAGCCCCGACCACGTCGTGGTCGTGGTGATGGAGAACCACGCCTACTCCCAGGTCATCGGCTCCAGCAGCGCGCCGTACATCAACTCCCTGAAGGCGGGCGGCGGCAACCTGACCAACTCCTTCGGCGTGACGCACCCGAGCGAGCCCAACTACTACGCGCTCTTCTCCGGCAGCACCCAGGGCCGCACCGACGACAGCTGCATCACCGTGCAGTCGCTGTCCGCCGCCAACCTCGGCTCGGAGCTGCTGGCCGCCGGCAAGACCTGGGCCAGCTACAACGAGTCGCTGCCCAGCCAGGGCTCGACCACCTGCAGCAGCGGCAAGTACGCGCAGAAGCACAACCCCTGGTTCGGCTTCAGCAACGTCCCGCTGAACAGCGCCTACACCTTCGCGCAGTTCCCCACCGACTACACCACGCTGCCGAAGGTCTCCTTCGTCACCCCGAACCTGTGCAGCGACATGCACGACTGCTCGGTGAGCACCGGCGACACCTGGATCAAGACCAACCTGTCCGCCTACGCCACCTGGGCGCAGACCCACAACAGCCTCCTCGTCGTCACCTTCGACGAGGACAACGGCAGCAACGGCAACCACATCGCCACCGTGGTCTACGGCCAGCACGTCGCGGCCGGCTCCAGCGCCACCGCCACCTACAACCACTACGGCGTGCTGCGCACCCTGGAGGACCTGGCCGGCCTGACCAGCCACGCGGGCAACGCGGCCACCGCCTCCGACATCACCGGCATCTGGAACTGACGCCCGGTGTACCTCGCCGACAGCCGTACGGCCCCCGCCCGGGACACCCGTCCCGGGCGGGGCGCCGCCGTCGTTCCGGCGACCGTCCTCGCGCTGGGCACGGTCAGCCTGATCACCGACATCTCCTCCGAGATGGTCACCGCCGTGCTGCCGCTGTACCTGGTGGCGGGCCTCGGCGTCTCCCCGCTCGGCTTCGGCCTGCTGGACGGCATCTACAACGGGGTGGGGGCCCTGGTGCGGCTGTCGGCCGGGGTGGTGGCGGACCGCGGCGGCGGCCGGCACAAGGCGGTGGCGCTGCTCGGCTACGGGCTGTCGGCGCTGTGCAAGCCGCTGCTGCTGCTGACCGGGTCGCTGGCCTCGCTGGGCGTGGTGCTGGCGGTGGACCGCACCGGCAAGGGCCTGCGGACCGCCCCGCGCGACGCGCTGATCTCGCTCTCCAGCGCTCCCGAGCACCGCGGGCGGGCGTTCGGGGTGCACCGGGCGATGGACACCGCCGGCGCGCTGCTCGGCCCGCTGCTGGCGTTCGTGCTGCTGCGCGCCACTCAGGGACAGCTGCTGCAGGTGGGCGGGGACCGGTCCGGCTACCGGGCGGTCTTCGCGGTGAGCGGCTGCGTGGCCGCGGTCGGCGTGGTGGTGCTGCTGCTCTTCGTGCCGGGGCGGCTGCGCGGTCCGGTGGCCCGCGAGCGGACCGCGGTGACCCGCCGGCTGTGGCGGCTGACCGGGCTGCGCCGACTGACCGGCTGCGCCGTGCTGCTCGGGCTGACCACGGTCAGCGACTCCTTCGTCTACCTGCTGATCCAGCGTCGGCTGGCGCTGCCCACCGAGTACTTCCCGCTGCTGCCGCTGGGCACGGCGGCCGGCTTCCTGCTGCTCGCGGTGCCGTTCGGCGCGCTGGCCGACCGGGTGGGCCGGCGGGTGCTCTTCCTGGCGGGGCACGGCGCCCTGCTGGCGGGCTACGGGCTGCTGCTGTGGGCGGGCGCGGGGCGCTGGGTGCCGTTCGCGGTGCTGGCGCTGCACGGCACCTTCTACGCGGCCACCGACGGGGTGCTGGCCGCGGCCGCCGCGGACGTGATCCCCGAGGCGAACCGCAGCGCCGGGCTGGCCCTGCTGGGCACCGGACAGACCGCGGCCCGGTTCGTCTGCTCGCTGGCCTTCGGCGCGGCCTGGACGGCCTGGGGGCCGCACACCGCGCTGGCGGTGGCCGCGGTGGGCCTGCTGCTCGCGGCGGGCTGCGCCGCACCGGTCCTGCGAACGGAGAAACCCGCGTGACGAGGACAGCCCGCCTGACGGTGCTGCTGGTGACCCTGCTGCTGCTCGGTGGGGTCGCCGCGGTGAGTGTGCAGCAGGCCGCCGACCGGGCGCACCGGCGCGACCAGGCGCAGGCGGACGGGCCGATGGTGGCCGCCGGCGCCGTCACGCTGCGGCCCGCCGCGCGCACCCTGGTGTTCCGCTCCACCGCCTGGGGCCCGCACCGCGACGAGCTGGCCACCGTGCCGGCCGACCACCCGGAGGCGGAGCGCACCACCGCCGGGGTCAGCTGCGAGCGGTTCTACGCGGCCGCCGGCACCGGGATCTGCCTGCGCGCCAAGCCCGGCGCGGTCCAGGACAGCTACCGGGCCGTGGTGATGGACGCGGGCCTGCACGACCTGAAGTCCTTCCCGCTGGCCGGCATCCCCAGCCGCTCCCGGGTCTCGCCGTCCGGGCACCTGGCCGCGTGGACCGTCTTCACCAGCGGCGACAACTACGGCAGCCTCAACTTCTCCACCCGCACCTCGATCGTGGACGTGCGGGACTGGCACCTGGAGGAGAACCTGGAGACCTTCACCGTGCTGAAGGACGGTCAGCCGTACCACGCCCAGGACATCAACGTCTGGGGCGTCACCTTCGCCGACGACACCACCTTCTACGCCACGGTCGCCTCCGGCGGCCAGACCTGGCTGGTCCGCGGCGACCTCGGCGCGCGCACCCTGACCACGCTGCACGGCAACGTGGAGTGCCCCTCGCTCTCGCCGGACGGCACCAGGATCGCCTACAAGCACCGGGTGGCCGGGGCCACCAACGACGTGCCCTGGCTGCTCTACGTGCTGGACCTGCGCACCGGCACCGAGACGGCCACCGCCGAGACCCGCAGCGTGGACGACCAGGCGGTCTGGGCCGACGACCACACCCTGGTGTACGCCCTGCCCGGCGACTACGGCACCGACCTGTGGACGGTCCCGTCCGACGGCACCGGCAAGCCCGCCCGGCTGCTGAGCGCCGCGCTGGCGCCGGCCTACCTGGGCTGAGTCCCGCCGGCCGCCAGCCCGCGCAGGAAGGTCGCCAGCAGCGCGGCCAACTGCTCCTGCTCCGCCGGGTCGAGCACCCGGTCCAGCACCTGCTGCTCGTGCCGCAGCAGGTCGCCGACCACCGCCTGCACGGCCGCGTGGCCGGCCGGGGTCAGCTCCACCGTGACGGTCCGCCCGCCCGGCTCGCCGGCCAACCGGCGGACCAGGCCGGCCCGCTGGGCCCGGTCGACGCGCTGGGTGACGGCGCCGGCGGTGATCAGCGAGCGGGCGGCGAGCTCGCGGGTGGTCAGCCGGTAGGGGTGGCCGGCCCGGCGCAGCGTGCTCAGCAGGTCCAGCGTGGCGTCGTCGGTGCGCAGCCGCGCCAGGGTCCGCCGCCGGTCGTCGGCGAGCAGCTTGGCGGCCTGCCGGATCCGGGTCAGCACCCCGATCGAGGCGACCGGGAGGTGCGGTTGCTCACGCTGCCAGGCGGCGGCGATCTGGTCGGCGGAATCGCCCTCGGATGTGTTCATGGATGCTAGTGTGCCATTGACGTTTAGGTCTAAACGAGGGGATGCGGGGATGCGCCAGATCATCGTCACCGGGGGCGGCACGGGCATCGGCAAGGCGATCGCGAAGGCGTTCGCCGAGCAGGGCGAGCAGGTCGTGATCACCGGCCGGCGCAAGGACGTGCTGGCCGGGGCCGCCGCCGAACTGGGCCCGAACGTGCGGGCGGTGGCCTTCGACGCGGCCGACCCGGCGCAGGTGGAGGCGGCGCTGGTCGAGCTGCCGGAGCGGGTGGACGTGCTGGTCAACAACGCCGGCGGCAACCGGGACCGGACCGCCCCGGCGGGCGCGTACGGCACCGGCCTGGCCGCGGTGGCCGCCTCCTGGCAGGCGAACCTGGACGCCAACGTGTACACGGCGGTGCTGATGACCGCCGCCCTGACCGACCGCCTGAACGACGGCGCCCGGATCGTCAACTTCAGCTCCATCGCGGCCCACCGCGGCGGCTCCGGCTCGTACGGCGCGGCCAAGGCGGCGATCGAGAACTGGAACCTGACGCTGGCCCAGCAGCTGGGCGGGCGCGGCATCACCGCCAACGTGATCGCCCCCGGCTACATCGCCGAGACCGAGTTCTTCGGCGGCGAGCCGATGGCGCAGGAGCGGGTGGCCTGGAACCTGGCCCAGTCGATCACCAAGCGGGTCGGGATGCCGGCCGACATCGTGGCCACCACGCTCTTCCTGGCCTCGCCGGCCGCCGGGCACCTGACCGCCCAGGTCCTCCACCTGGACGGCGGCACCATCAGCGGCCGCTGACCGCCGCGGCGAACCGCTGGGCCAGCTGCGGGGCGCCGGCCCAGTGCAGGTGCAGGTAACTGGCGTGCAGGGCGGCGGTGGTGAAGCCCTCGGTGTGCGGGCTGCCGGTCGGCGTCCGCCAGCCCCAGGCGGGGGTGGCGGAGCCGGCCGGGGTGGTGGCGGTGCGGTGGAACTCGTGGCCGCGCACCCGGGTGCCGGCCGCGGCCAGCGGGCTGTCGTGCAGTGCCACCGCCTCCCGGTAGCCGAGGGTGAGCCGCTCGGTCATCCGGGCCGTGGCGTCGAGCAGGCCGCACATCTGTCGGCCGTCCAACTCCTGCGCCAGGTAGAGCAGTCCGGCGCACTCGGCGGCGATCGGCCCGCCCGCGGCGGCGAGTGCGCGGATGGCCGCGCGCAGCGGGGCGTTCTCGCTCAGTTCGGCCGCGTAGACCTCGGGAAAGCCACCGCCCACCACCAGGCCCGACGCACCGTCGGGCAGGGCCGTGTCGTGCAGCGGGTCGAACGGCAGCAGTTCGGCGCCGGCGGCGGTGAGGAGCTCGGCGTTCTCCGCGTAGGAGAACGAGAAGGCGGGCCCGGCGGCCAGCGCGATCCGCGGCCGCGGGCCGGCCACCGGGGCGACCTCGGCGGCCGGGTCCCAGGCGGCGGCGGTCAGCGGCGGGGCGGACCGGGCCAGTTCCAGCACCGCGTCCAGGTCCACCGAGGCGGCGATCAGCTCGCCCATGTCGCGCACCGCGCGCACCGCCTCGGCGGACCGCTCGACCACCGGGACCAGGCCCAGGTGGCGGGCCGGGGTGGCCACCGCCGCGGTGCGGCGCACCGCGCCCAGCACCGGCACCCCCGCGCCCTCCTCCAGCGCCTCGCGCAGCAGTTGCTCGTGCCGGTCGGAGGCGACCCGGTTGAGGATCACCCCGGCGAGGCGCACCTCGGGGTCCCAGGAGGCGAAGCCGTGCACCAGCGCGGCCACCGAGCGGGACTGCGAGGAGCCGTCCACCACCAGCACCACCGGGGCGCGCAGCAACTTGGCCACGTGCGCGGTGGAGGCCAGCTCGCCGCGCCCGGAGGCGCCGTCGAACATCCCCATCACGCCCTCGACCACGGCCAGGTCGGCGCCGGCCGCGCCGTGCCGCAGCAGCGGCTCGATCCGCTCCGGGCCGCACAGGAAGGCGTCCAGGTTGCGGCCCGGCCGACCGGTGGCCAGGCCGTGGTAGCCCGGATCGATGTAGTCCGGGCCGACCTTGTGCGGGGAGACCTTCAGGCCGCGGGCGGTCAGGGCGGCCATCAGGCCGGTGGCGACGGTGGTCTTGCCGGCCCCCGAGGAGGGGGCGGCGACGACGAGGCGGGGGAGGTGCACGAGCTCAGGTTCCTACCACTCGATCCCGCGCTGGCCCTTGCGGCCGGCGTCCATCGGGTGCTTCACCTTGGTCATCTCGGTGACCAGATCGGCCAGTTCGAGCAGCGGCTCGGGCGCGTACCGGCCGGTGATCACCACGTGCTGGCTGCCCGGGCGGTCCCGCAGCACCTCGACCACCTCGGCCGGGTCCACCCAGCCCCAGTGCATCGGGTAGGTGAACTCGTCCAGCACGTACAGCCGGTAGGTCTCGGCGGCGAGGTCGCGCTTGACCTGCTCCCAGCCCTCCTTGGCGGCCTCCTCGCTGGTCACCTCGGCCTCGGCGGAGCGCTGGATCCAGGACCAGCCCTCGCCCATCTTGTGCCAGGCCACGCTGCCGCCCTCGCCGGAGGCGCCCAGCACCTTGAGCGCGTTCTCCTCGCCCACCTTCCACTTGGCGGACTTGACGAACTGGAACACCCCGATCGGCCAGCCCTGGTTCCAGGCCCGCAGCGCCAGCCCGAAGGCGGCGGTGGACTTGCCCTTGCCGGGGCCGGTGTGCACGGCGGTGATCGGCTGGGTACGGCGCTGACGGGTGGTCAGACCGTCGTTGGGGACGACCTCGGGCTTGCCCTGCGGCACGGGGATCACGCAGCCTTTCGGGAGACGGGGGAACGGTGGGCCTGCACCAGCGCGGCCACGCCCTCGGCGCGCAGCTCGTCCAGGGTGACGGCGGTGCCGCCCAGTTGGCCGGCCAGGGTGCGGGCCAGGCCCAGCCGGACCGGGCCCGACTCGCAGTCGAGCACCACGGCGGCGGTGCCCTGCGCGGCGAGCAGGCCGGCGGCGCGGCCGGCCTCGGCCAGCGCGGTGCGGCCGCCGGTGGCCCGCCCGTCGGTGACCACCACCAGCAGCGGGCGGCGGCGCGGGTCGCGCACCCGCTCCAGCCGCAGCACCTCGTGGGCGCGCAGCAGGCCGGCGGCCAGCGGGGTGCGCCCGCCGGTGGGCAGCTTCTCCAGCCGGGCCGCGCCGACCTCCACCGAGGAGGTGGGCGGCAGCGCCAGCTCGGCGCCGCTGCCGCGGAAGGTGATCATGCCGATCTTGTCGCGGCGCTGGTAGGCGTCCATCAGCAGCGAGAGCACCGCGCCCTTGACCGCGGTCATCCGCTGCCGGGCCGCCATCGAGCCGGAGGCGTCCACCACGAAGAGCACCAGGTTGGCCTCGCGGCCCCGGCGGACCTGCTCGCGGAAGTCGTCCCGGTGCAGCACCAGGGCCCGGCCGGTGCGGCCGCGGGCCAGCTGGTGCGGGGCGGCGGCCTGCAGGGTGGCGGACAGGTGCAGCCGGGTCAGCGGGCCGGCCGGGCGGCGGGACCGGACGGTCTGGCCGGCCTCGGTCTGGGCGGGGGACCGGCGGCCCTGCGCGCCGTGACCGGTGCCGGGGACCTTGAACAGCTTGGTCCGGTACGGGTCGCCGGCCGCCACGGGCGCGGACTCGCGGGCGGGGGAGGGCGCGGGGAGCCGGGGGGCCGGCGCCCGGTCGTCGGCCGGCGGCTGCTCGGCGGGCGGCTGCTCGGCGGCCGCGCCGTCCGGGCCGTGGTCCGCCTGCGGGGCACCGCCGCCGCCCGGTCCGCCGTCACCCGGGCCGTCGCCGTCCGGGCCGTCGGTCGGGTCGGTGGGGTCGGTCGGGTCCGGGTCGGTCGGCTCCTCGGGCTCGGCGTGCTCGCCCAGCGTGCGGTCCAACTGCTCCTCGTCCAGGCCCGGGGCGTCGAACGGGTTGCGCCGGCGGCGGTGCGGCAGCGCCAGCTGGGCGGCCTTGCGGACGTCCTCCTCGGTCACCGCGGTGCGGCCGGCCCAGGCGGCCAGGGCCACCGCGGTGCGGGCCATCACGATGTCGGCGCGCAGCCCGTCCACCTCGAAGGCGGCGCAGACCGCGGTGATCTGACGCAGCGCCCGATCACCCAGCTCGACCTCGGGCAGCAGGGCACGGGCGGCCTCGATGTGCGCGGCCAGCGCCCGCTCCTCGGCCGCGTAGCGCGCCGCGAAGCCCTCCGGGTCCGCGTCGTACGCCAGCCGGCGGCGCACCACCTCGGCCCGCTCCGCCGGGTCCCGGGTGGCCGCGATCTCCACGGTGAGCCCGAACCGGTCGAGCAGCTGCGGCCGCAGCTCGCCCTCCTCCGGGTTCATCGTGCCGACCAGCAGGAACCGCGCGGCGTGCCGCACCGAGACGCCCTCGCGCTCCACGTAGCTGCGCCCCATCGCGGCGGCGTCCAGCAGCAGGTCCACCACGTGGTCCTGGAGCAGGTTGACCTCGTCGATGTAGAGCACGCCGCGGTGCGCCTGGGCCAGCAGGCCCGGCTCGTACGCCTTGACGCCCTGGGCCAGCGCCTGTTCGAGGTCGAGCGAGCCGACGATCCGGTCCTCGGTGACGCCGACCGGCAGCTCCACCAGCCGGGCCGGCCGCCCGCCGCCCGCGCCGCTGTGCGGCGCGTCCGGGCACTGCGGGTCCGGCGCGGCCGGGTCGCAGGCGAACCGGCAGCCCTCGGCCACCGCGATCGAGGGCAGCAGGCCGGCCAGCGCCCGCACCATGGTCGACTTCGCGGTGCCCTTCTCGCCGCGCACCAGCACTCCGCCGACCGCCGGCGAGACCGCGTTCAGCAGCAGTCCCAGCCGCAGGTCGGCCATCCCGACGATCGCGGTGAACGGATATCGGACATCACTCACAGCTGCTCACCTTCCACACCACGCGCGGCCGGAGCCCCCGGCGGGACGAACGGCAGACCGCCCGGCGCCCCGCCCTCGATCAGCCGCCACAGCGCGTCGGTGTCGGCATGCTCCTCGATCAGATCCCCCAGCCGGTCCAGCCGTTCCTCCCGGGCCGCCGCGAAGCAGGTGTCGGGCGCGGGCACGAAGGCCCGCCCCGCCGCCGCCGCGACCGCGCGCAGGAAGGCCCGCCGGAAGCCGTCGTTCTCCAGTGCCCCGTGCCAGGTGGTGCCCCAGACCGACCCCTCGCGGCACCCGTCCAGGAAGGCCTCGCCACCCTCCACGGTCACGATGCCGTGGTGGATCTCGTACCCCGCCACCCGCTCGCCCAGCGCCTCGCCCACCGGCCGCCCGAGCACCTTCTCGGCCCCGAACTCCACCACGGTGGGCAGCAGGCCGAGCCCGGCCACGGTGCCCGCACCGGACTCCACCAGGTCGGTGATCCGCCGGCCGAGCATCTGGTAGCCGCCGCAGACCCCGAGCACCGGCCGCCCGGCCGCCGCCCGTGCGCGCAGCGGCTCCGCCAGCCCGCGCTCGCGCAGCCAGGCCAGGTCCGCCACCGTGGCCCGGGTGCCGGGCAGCACCACCAGGTCGGCGTCGGCCAGCTCCTCGGGCCGGGTGGCCCAGCGCACCAGCACGCCCGGCTCCTGGGCCAGCGCGTCCAGGTCGGTGAAGTTGGACAGCCGCGGGAAGCGCAGCACCGCCACCCGCAGCACGTCGGCGCCGACCGGGCCGGACGGGGCGCGGTCCACCACGGCGGAGGACAGGTCGAGCGAGTCCTCGGCGTCCAGCCACAGGCCCGGCAGCATCGGCAGGGTGCCCAGCACCGGACGGCCCGTCAGCTCGTGCAGCATGTCCAGCCCGGGCCGGAGCAGCCGGGCGTCGCCGCGGAACTTGTTGACCAGCCAGCCCGCCACCAGCGCCTGGTCGGCGGCGTCGAGCAGCGCCAGGGTGCCGTACATCGCGGCGAACACCCCGCCGCGGTCGATGTCGCCGACCACCACCACCGGCAGGTCGGCGGCCCGGGCCAGGCCCATGTTGGCGATGTCGCGGTCGCGCAGGTTGATCTCGGCGGGCGAGCCGGCGCCCTCGCAGACCACCACGTCGAACCGGGCCCGCAGGTCGGCCAGGCACTCCAGCGAGCGCTGCAGCAGGTACGGCTTGCGCTCGCGGTAGTCCAGTGCGCCCACCTCGGCCACCGGTCGGCCGAGCAGCACCACCTGGCTGCGCCCGTCCGCGCCGGGCTTGAGCAGCACCGGGTTCATCGCCGCCTCCGGCTCCACCCGGGCGGCCTGGGCCTGCATCACCTGGGCCCGGCCGATCTCCGCGCCGTCGGCGGTGACCATCGAGTTGAGCGACATGTTCTGCGCCTTGAACGGCGCCACCCGGACCCCCTTGCGGGCCAGCCAGCGGCAGATCCCGGCGGTCACCACGCTCTTGCCGGCGTCCGAGGTGGTGCCGGCCACCAGGATCGCGTTGCTCATGTCCGTCCCTTCCACAGCAGCCGGGCCACCACCGTGGTTCCCAGCGCCAGCAGACCCACCCGGCGGGAGAGCCGGCAGGCGCGTTCGATGTCGGCGACCGCGACCGGCCGCAGCTCGGCGCCCAGCACCGGCCGGTGCTCCACGCGGTCGCCGTACTGCAGGGTGCCGCCGAGCCGGACGCCCAGCGCGCCCGCGAAGGCGGACTCGGCCTGGCCGGCGTTGGGGCTGGGGTGGCTGCCGCCGTCGCGGCGCCAGACCCGCCAGGCGGTGCCGGGGGAGTCGGCGGCGGCCACCGCGAGCAGCGCGGTCAGCCGGGCGCCCGGCCAGCCCGCCACGTCGTCCAGCCGGGCCGCGGCCCAGCCGAACCGGCGGTAGCGGACGGACTTGTGCCCCACCATCGCGTCCAGGGTGTTGACGGCCCGGAAGGCGAGCAGCCCGGGCGGGCCGGCCAGGGCTCCCCAGACCAGCGCGTTCACCACCGCGTCGGCAGTGTTCTCGGCCACCGACTCGACCACCGCGCGGGCGATCTGCTGACCGTCCAGCGCGCTGGGGTCGCGGCCGCACAGGTGCGGCAGCCGCTCCCGCGCCGCCGTCAGGTCCTCGGCGGCCAGCGACCGGCCGATGGTGCGGGCCTCGCGCAGCAGCGAGGTGGCACCGAGCACGGTCCAGGTGGCCAGGGCCGCGGTGGCGGTGCGGCGGACCGGGCCGGCGCCGCGCTCCAGGGCGGCGGCGCCCAGCGCCACGGTGCCCACCGCGAGCGCGGTGTGCAGGGCGCCGGCGCCGCGGTGGTCGCGCCAGAGGGCGCGCTCCAGGGCGCTGGCGGCCCGGCCGAAGGCGGCCACCGGGTGGCCGCGCCGGGGGTCGGCGAAGACGGCGTCGGCGGCGAAGCCGATCACCGCACCGAGCGCATGGCCGGTGACGGCGCGCTGCATCGACGGGTCCTCACTCAGGGTCCGCGCCCTGGCTCGACGTGAATCCGGAGGGGCGAGTTCCTGGCTCCCGGGGGCTGACGGTGCGTCGCGCTCCCCGGTGACAGTGGCGGGACCGCGCCGGATTCGCACCGGCTTCCTCTGCTTGCCTCCGTATGGCCCAAGGATCCCATCACGCTGGTCAACCGGGCGTCAACCAGGCCTCACGGCAGCCGGCGGAGTGGTTGATCACACCGGCGCCGCCGTCGTCGACGCGGCCACGACTGGTGGATCGTCCAACACTGCGTCAGGGGCGGCCGCGGCGCTTCGTGCGTTCAGCGGCTGGGGAGCGGTGCGCGGGCGGGCCTAGCGTCGGCGCCATGCGAAGCCGCCGGTTCACCGCCCCCGCCCCGGTCCCGTTCTCCCCGCAGGCCGCCCGTGCGCACCGGGTGGGCCTGGGACTGACCCCGGACCAGGTGGCGGCCGGGATGGCCGCGCACGGGGTGCGGCTGCTCCCCTCGCACGTGCTGGGCTGGGAGAGCGGGGAGTTCCGCCCGGACGAGACGGAGTTCATCGCGCTGGCCCGGGCGCTGTGGTGCCCGGCGGTCCAGTTGATGGACGCGGCGCCGGGCTCGCTGCGGGACTTCCGGCTGGCCCGCGAGCTCACCGCGGACCAGGCGGCCGCCCGGATCGGGATGAACCCGCGCGGCTACACCGCCGCCGAGCTGACCGGCCGCTGGACCGGTGACGAGGCGCAGACCGCCGCGCTCGCCGAGGTGCTGGGGCTGCGGCTGCGCGACCTGCTGCGGATCACCGGCGGCGGCCCGGAGCTGGAGCGGCGGCTGCGCCAGTGCGTGGACGGCCGCTGGCAGGCCCAGCTCGCCGCGGTCGGCCGGCTGGTCCCGGTGCCCACGGCCACCCTGGCCGCCGTGCTGGCCGCCCTGCAGGGCGAGTACCAGGTCACCTCGCACTGGGGCGCGACCGCCCCGAGCACCCCGCCGGAGGCGCCGGTGGACGAGCGCTTCTGGGCCCTGCTCACCGGCCGGGACACCGGAGGCCTGCCCGTGTGACGTGCCGGGGCGGCCGGCCGGGGCACCTCGCGCAGTGTCTCCCAACGGCGGCGTTGCGGTGGCCGTCCGGCCTGCGGCGGGGTGAACTGGATTGGCCCGTCCGAGCCGCCGTCACCATCCCGGGGAGAGCCATGCGTTGGGGAACCGTCGTCGCCACGGCCACCGCTGTTGCCATCGGAGCCGGCGCGGCCGCGCTGCTGATCGGGCGCCGGGTCTCCGACCTGAGCCTGCGCCCCGAGCGGACCGAGGGCGAGGGCGAGCCCGAACTGCGGGTGCACCAGCTCGCCGCCGACCGGATCACCCTGACCCGCACCACCGCGAGCTCCCGGCGCGGCCGGTACGCGCTGGAGTGGCCCGGCGGGCACGCGGTGGTCGGCGAGGTGCTGGCCACCGACCCGCAGACCGTCACCCGCCGCCTGGAGCTGAGCGCGGGCAGCCCGCCGGCGGCCGGCACCGAGGTGGAGCTGACCACCCGGGTGCTGCGCGGCGACCCGGGCTCGGCCTGCGGACTGGACTACATGGACGTGGTGGTGGACGGCGAGCTGGGCGCGCTGCCCGCCTGGTACGTGCCGGCGGTCCGCGGCACCTGGGTGATCCTGGTGCACGGCGTGCTGGCCGACCGGCGCCAGGCGCTGCCGGTGCTGCAGCTGCTGAAGCGGCTGCAGCTGCCCGCGCTGGTGGTCAGCTACCGGGGCGACCAGGGCGCGCCCGCCTCGCCGGACGGGATCGGGCACTTCGGCGAGACCGAGTGGCACGACGTGGACGCCGCGATCAGGTTCGCCAAGGAGGCCGGGGCCGGCCGGGTCGTGCTCTACGGCTGGTCGGTGGGCGCGGCCGCGGTGCTGCACGCGGCGGCCCGCTCGGACTACCGCACCAGCGTGGCCGGCCTGGTGCTGGACTCCGCGGTGCTGGAGCCGGGTGCCACGGTGCGCGGGGTGGCCGCCGCCGCCGGGGTGCCGACCGCGCTGGCCGGGCAGCTGGGCGCCTGGTCGGCGGAGGGGCGCACCGGGGTCGACCTGGCCGGGTTCGCCCGGATCGCGGCCGGCACCGACCTGTTCGCACCCACCCTGCTGCTGCACAGCCCGCAGGACGAGGTGGCCCCCTGGCCCGGTGCCCAGCGGCTGGCCCACCGCCGCCAGGACCTGGTGAGCCTGCACCCCGTGCCGGGTGCGGCCCACGCCGCGCTGTGGAACGCCGACCCGGCCGGCTACGAGGAGACGCTGCGCCGGTTCCTGACCCCGATCCTGTGACCGGTCCCGTCCCGCCGGGGTACCCCGGCGGGACGGGACCGCCACCCCTGGCGCCGGCGCCGGGTGATCCCGTAGGGTCACCCCTTGACCACGCACGGTGCCACCACTACTGTCGTGCACAGTTCAGGGCCGGTGGGCGGCGGCCCGGTTTGGGCCCTCTTGCCCCGACTCCGCCCCGATTGCCACCTGAAGCAGTACAAGACGCGCCGAACTCGATGTGACAAGCGCCCCATACACGGGGAAGACTGCACGGCGTGACGTCTCGGAATCCGCGCGACCGTGATGCCCCGCTCCCGCCGACCCCGGGTACCGGCGCGACGGTGACCCGTCTTCCCGGTACGGCCCGCCGGCCCGACGGCGCAGCCGCCCAGCCGGGCCGTGCTCCGCTCCGCCGGCGGATGCCCAGGCCCGCCCCCGGGCGCGGCCGGGTCCCGGTGCCGGAGGGCTTCCCCGGCCCCGGCGAACTCGCCCCACCGGCCCGCGCCATGCTGGCCGACGCGGTCCGGATCGCCCGCTGGGCCGGCGAACTGG
Organism: Kitasatospora sp. NPDC058965; assembly: GCF_042741245.1. Classification (NCBI taxonomy): domain Bacteria; kingdom Bacillati; phylum Actinomycetota; class Actinomycetes; order Kitasatosporales; family Streptomycetaceae; genus Kitasatospora; species Kitasatospora sp. NPDC058965. The sequence goes on along the minus strand of NZ_JBHYKG010000106.1, from coordinate 2,878 downwards.
AGCACGTCGACAAGCGCGGCGAACTCCTCCCCGACGACGCCCGCGCGGCCGGCCGGGCGCTGGCCATGACGGTCGGCGCGGCGGCCCGCGCCTGGGGCCAGGCGCTGCTGGTCGGCCTGATCGAGCCGCGGGACGGCGGTGCCGGCCCGGGCTGGCGGCTGCACGCCTGGGAGCACGACGACGAGGCGGTGCTGCGCGGCTGGTCCGCGCTGTTCGACGCCTGGACCCTGCTCGCCCCGGTGCCGCCGGCCGCCCTGCGCGGCGTCTTCGCGGTGCTCGCCGGGCAGGCCGTCGACCAGGCCCCGCAGCTGCTCTCCTTCCTGCACCTGGTGGACGGCCCGGTGGCCGAGAGCGAGCTGATGGAGCTGCTGCGCCGCGGTCTGGACGAGCGCCGGCACGGCGGCAGCAACTTCGCCGCGCTCTCGCCGGTCCCGCACGCCGCCTCCGCCGTCTCGGCGGTGCGCGGCACCTGCCGCGAGCCCCAGGTGGACGCCCCGCCGGCGCCCTCGGACGTGGCCGCGGTGCTGGACTGGATCCTGGACGGCCTGGCGGCGGTCGGGGCCGTGGTCCGCGCGGACAGCGCCGCCGAGCTCTCGCCGCTCGGGCACTGGGCGGTGCGGGCCAAGCTGGAGGAGATCTGCACGGTGGCGCAGACCGCCGCCGGGCACATCGAGCAGAGCGCCCTGGAGCTGCTGGACGCGTGCGCCCACTACTCCCCGGGCCCGGCCCGGGCCGAGTACCGCGCCTGGGTGGCGGCCCGCCCGGTGGACCGCGCGGTGGCCGAGCTGCTGGAGGTGGCCCGCGGCGAGGACGCCCTGCTGCGCGGGCTCGCCTTCGAGGCGCTGCGGGTGGCCGGCGGCACCGCCGAGCAGGCGGTCCGCTCCGCGGTCGACGAGGCGGTGCTGCGCCCCTACGCGCTGCTCTGGCTGGCCGAGCAGCTGGACGAGGGCGGCGTGGTCCCGTCCGACGTGCTGAGCGCCCAGGACGCCGCCTGGCTCTGGGTGGACACCGCGGCCGCGGTGCTGGACCACGGCGAGACCGAGCTGCTGGTCGGCCACGTCGAGGGGGCCAGCGCGGGCGACCCGGTGCGGCTGTTCGCCCGGGCCCGGCAGTCGGGCCACCCGCGCTCGGCCTCGGTGCTCACCGCCGTCGCCTCGGTGCACCCGGACCACGCCGTGGCCCGGGCCGCCCGCCGCTCGGCGTTCAGCGTGCACGAGGGCGGGGCCTGACGGTCCGCGCCGCGAGGGCACCGACCGCTCAGCGGTCGGTGGCCTCGTACGTCCGCAGCAGTTTGCGCAGCAGCGCGTCCAGCTGGGCCCGCTCGGCGCCGGAGAGCGGGTCGATCAGCCGTTCCTCGTTCTCGATGTGGCCGGCCAGGATGCCGTCGATCAGCTCCAGCCCGCGCGGGGTCAGCCCGATCAGCACCGCGCGCCGGTCGGTGGGGCTCGGCCGCCGTTCCACCAGGCCCTTGGCGGAGAGCCGGTCCACCCGGTTGGTGATCGCCCCCGAGGTGACCATGGCCGACTCCAGCAGGGCTCGGGCGTTGAGCTCGTAGGGTGGGCCGGAGCGGCGCAGCGTGGCCAGCACGTCGAACTCGGAGAAGTCCAGGCCGTGCCGGGCGAAGTACTCCCGCATACCCAGGTCCACGTGGTTGTGCACCCGCTTGAGGCGCCCGACCAGTGACATCGGCCCCGGGTCCAGGTCCGGGCGCTCCCTGGTCCACTGGTCCACGATGGCGTCCACGGCGTCCCGCTCCGACATGCTCCGGCCTCCTCCGCTGCTGGCCCCCGCTGGTGGCGCCGGCTCCGGCCGACGCAGAAATATCTTAGCGTTGAGATACTTGACGTTCGCCTACTTCCGGGAGGATATTTATCTCAACGTTCAGATACTCAACGTTGAGGTGATTGTCATGGGTGGGGTGCTCGGCGACCGGTCCGGTCGACTGGGAGTGACGCTGACCGCGGCGCTGGCCCCGGCGGCCTGGGGGACGACCTACCTGGTCACCACCCAGCTGCTGCCGGAGCACCGCCCGATGCTGGCGGCGGTGGTGCGGGCGCTGCCCGCCGGGCTGATCCTGCTGGCGATCGGGCGCAAGCTGCCGCACGGGCGCTGGTGGGGCCGGGCCGTGGTGCTGGGGATGCTCAACATCGGGCTGTTCTTCCCGCTGGTCTTCATCGGCGCCTACCGGCTGCCCGGCGGGGTGGCCGCCACCATCGGCGCGATCCAGCCGCTGCTGGTGGCCTTCCTGTCGGTCCCGGTGCTGAGCCTGCGGCCGAGCCGCCGGGCGGTGCTGGCCGGCCTGGTCGGGGTCGGCGGCGTGGCGCTGCTGGTGCTGCAGGGCGGTGCCCGGCTGGACGGGCTCGGGGTGGCCGCGATGGTGGCCGGGATCGCGCTGATGGCGACCGGCACGGTGCTGACCCGGCGCTGGGGCCGGCCCGAGGGGGTCAGCATGCTCGACCTGACGTCCTGGCAGCTGGTGGTCGGCGGGCTCTTCCTGGTCCCGGTGGCGGCGTTCACCGAGGGCGCGCCGCCCGCGCTGACCGGCGGCAACCTGCTCGGCTTCGCCTACCTGGGCCTGTTCGGCACCGCGCTGGCCTACGTGCTCTGGTTCCGCGGCATCGACCGGCTGGGCGCCGGGCCGGCCTCCTTCCTGGGCCTGATCAACCCGGTGGTGGCCACCACCGGCGGGCTGCTGGTGCTGGGCCAGACGCTGAACGGCTGGCAGCTGCTCGGCCTGCTGCTGGCGCTGGGCGCCCTGGTCGCCGGCCAGCCGCGGCCGCCGCGCCGGGTCCGGCCCGGGCAGCCCGCGCCCGCGGCGCCGGCCCGGGTGCACACCCACGCGTGACGGCGGCAGAACGGCCGCGGCCCCCGGAACAGG
>NZ_JBHYKG010000105.1:0-26066 GCF_042741245.1 Kitasatospora sp. NPDC058965 | reverse complement strand
CCGGCCTCACCCTGCGCGGGGCGGGCACCGGCCCGGTCGGCGGCGGACCCGGCACGGCGAGGGGCGGGTCCGCGGCGCGGGTGGCTCAGGAGGCGGGCGGCTTGCCGCCGGTGAGCACCCAGCGGACGTCCACGAAGCCCGGCTGCTGCTCGACCAGGCGACCGCCCTGGACCTGCTGGAAGGTCACCGAGGTGTTCACCAGCCGCGGCGAGTCGGCGCTGGCCAGCATCGAGGTCAGCCCCCAGCTCAGCGGCGGGGTGGCGCCACCGGTGTCGAACCGGTCCCCGCTGTCCAGCAGCGTGCGCAGGCTCTGGGTGGTGACCTCCCCGGTGCCCAGCTGCTCGACCGCCTTCAGGAAGACCTGGTAGGCGACCCAGGTGGTCTGCACGCCCGGGTCCGAGTCGTCGATCGGCACCTCGCCGGCGCCCGACCCGCGCACCGTGTCGCGCAGCCCGTCCCAGACCTTCGAGCCCTCCGGCGGGAACCAGCCGGTCGCGTACGCCCCGCCCAGCGGGCCGGAGTCGCCGCCGGTGGAGTCGACCACCGACTGCTGGAAGCTGCCGATCACCGAGGCCAGCTTGGTGTTCTTGTGCGGCAGCCGGCGCAGCGCGTCCAGCAGGTTGAGCGTCGGCACCGGGCCGAGCGCGTCGGTCACGCAGTTGTTCGGCCGGTCGTCGCCGATCGCCGCCTTGGCCTGGGGGGTGTAGTCGGTGGACTTCTCCGGCGCCCGCACGTCCACCAGCTTGATCCCGGCGGGGTTGAGCGCCCCGGCCAGCGAGCCGAGCAGGGTGTCCCCGGCGGGGGTGTCCGGGCGGATCACCGCGACGGTGCGGCAGCCGGCCGCGACCAGCTGGCGGCCGCTGCCCGCGATCAGCGCGGGGGTGCCGCCGGCCACCGGGTAGGAGAGCGGGCTGGTGAACTCCGGGCCGGACAGGCCGTAGCCGCCGATGTACGGGATCCGGGCCGCCTCCAGCACCGGCATGAAGCTGTCGCCGAACTGGCTGTAGGAGCCGATCACCGCGACCGCGCCGGCCGACACGGCCTGGTGGGCGCAGTCGGCCGCGCCCTCGGCGGTGTTGTGCTCGTTGCAGGTGAGCACCTTGAGCTTGTGCCCGGCCGCGCCGCCCCGGGTGTTCAGCTGCTTGCCGATCGCGTCGGCCAGGGCGGTCATCCCGGGCCGGTCACTGGCTCCGGTGCCGGAGGGCGCGAAGGTCAGTACGGTGAGGTCGTTGCGGTCCGCGGCGGCCGCCGGACCGCCGCAGGCGGAGGTGGCGAGTAACGCGGGGACCAGGCCGAGGGTCGCGACCAGGGCCAGCAGACGGGGTCGGCCGGGGTGGAGCGGCACACGCGTGGCGTGGGTCATCTCTGTTGGTCCCTCCCAATTGTGCAGATTGGTCGGGCACCAAGACTCACCCCCGGTTCACTCCACGAGAGGGCGGTCAACGGAACGCTCGGCAAACCTGGGATGAACTCAGGATGCGGACGCGTGTAGAACGGCGTTGCTCGGGGCACGTACGATCGTTGGCCATGGTGTCCCTCGCAGAATCTTCGAACAGCTCGGCCGGAAACCCTTCTCGCCGGGGGCGCCGCTCCAGCACCATGGGCGGCATGCCGCTCAACGACCTGCCCTGGTGGCGCTGGCGCGCCCGGGTGCGCTCCGCCCTCCACATGCTCGCCGATCCCGCCTTCCAGCAGCACTACTGGGCCACCGGCCGGGACGGCTTCGGTGACGTGACCGACGCGGTCTACCGCCTGGTCGAGGACAGCTGGTTGGACCGCTGGTCGGCCGACAAGTACGTCGGCACCATGCTGCGCGACGCCACCGAGGCCGGCCTGGTCGACGCCGCGGTGCTGCGGGTGCTGCGGATCCTGCACGAGGTGGGCGCCGACGCCCCGGCCGCCGCCTACCTCGGCCACCCGGACTGGCCGGCCGCGGTGGACGCCGCCCGGGCCGCCCACGAACTGCTCAGCCGCAACGACGGCGAGGACCCGGACACCGCGCCGCGCTCGCTCGAGGTGCTGCGGATTCTGACCCGAATCGCCTGAGGCCCACCCGGCCCTGTGCGAGGCTGGGGCCACCAACACCGACCCCGACAGAGGGACCGCCATCGTGTCGCAGCAGAGCTCGGACGCACCGACCCAGTACGTCCTCACCCTGTCCTGCCCGGACAAGCAGGGAATCGTGCACGCGGTGTCCAGCTACCTGTTCATGACCGGGTGCAACATCATGGACAGCCAGCAGTTCGGCGACCGGGACAGCGGGCTGTTCTTCATGCGGGTGCACTTCTCGGCCGAGCACCCGGTGACGGTGGACGGCCTGCGGGCCTCCTTCGCGGCGATCGGCGCCTCGTTCGGCATGGAGTGGGCGCTGCACCCGGCCGAGGCGAAGATGCGGATCGTGCTGATGGTCAGCAAGTTCGGGCACTGCCTGAACGACCTGCTGTTCCGCGCCTCGATCGGCGCGCTGCCGGTGGAGATCGCCGCCGTGGTCTCCAACCACACCACCTTCGAGGAGCTCACCGGCTCCTACGGGATCCCCTTCGTGCACATCCCGGTCACCCGGGAGACCAAGGCCGACGCCGAGCGGCAGCTGCTGGAGCTGGTCGAGGCGCGCGGGGTCGAACTGGTGGTGCTGGCCCGCTACATGCAGGTGCTCTCGGACGACCTGTGCAAGGCGCTGGCCGGCCGGGTGATCAACATCCACCACTCGTTCCTGCCGAGCTTCAAGGGCGCCAAGCCGTACCACCAGGCGCACGCCCGCGGCGTGAAGCTGATCGGTGCCACCGCCCACTACGTCACCGCCGACCTGGACGAGGGCCCGATCATCGAGCAGGAGGTGGCCCGGGTGCAGCACGACGTGACCCCGGACCAGCTGGTCGCGCTCGGCCGGGACGTGGAGTGCCAGGCGCTGGCCCGCGCGGTCAAGTGGCACAGCGAGCACCGGGTGCTGCTGAACGGCACCCGGACCGTGGTCTTCGCCTGACGGGTCGTCGGGCGGCCCGACCGGCCGCCCGCCGGGCTCAGGGCCGGGAGAGCAGCGGCACCGCCGTGAGCAGCTCGCGGATCGCCGACCGGTCCCCGCTCTCGCCGACCGGGAGCCGGTCCGGATCCCGGTGGGCGGCCGCGAGCTGGCAGAACTCCACCCCGTCGAGCACCAGCTCGGCGACCGGTTCCAGGGCCCACCCGGCCGGCGGCCCGGGCGGGGCGGGCCCGTCCAGCGGGACCAGCCACTCCCCGGCGGCCGAGCCCTCGATCACCAGCCGCAGCATCCGGCCCGCCCGCGGCGCGGCGGCCGGCGCCGCTCCGGCGGCCTGCCGCAGCCCGGCCAGCGCGGCCGGCAGCATCCGGGCCGCCAGGTCGACCATCTGCCGCAGGTGCCCGGGCGAGGGCGGCGGGTAGGGGTAGTCCACCGCCCGGGCCACGTCCTCGCCGTGGACCCAGGTCTCGAAGGCCCGGTCCACGAAGGCGTCCCGCAGCGGCACCGCGGCGAAGCCGTAGTCCACGCTCCGCCCGCCCGCGCCGGGCTCCGCGGCCCGCAGCAGCGCCTGGGTCTGCCCGCGCCAGCGCCGCCGGACCTGCTGCGGTCCGGCGTCGGCCTGTTCCCGGATCAGCTGCTCGGTGCGGGCCAGCAGCCGGGTGAACGGCGCCCCGTCGTCGCGGTCCCGGACCGGTCCCCGGCCCTGCTGCGGCACCCGGCCCCGGTCGGGCACCGGGTCGGGCAGGCCCAGCGGTGCGGCCAGGAAGCCGTCCACCGCGGTCAGGTGGCACAGCACCTCGGCCGGGCCCAGCTGCAGCGTTCCGCCGTGCCAGGGCAGTTCGGCCAGCTCCCGCCACTCCTGCGGGCCCAGGTCGCGCAGCAGCGCGTCCAGCTTGGCGGTCTCGGCGGCGAACGGCGCGGCCCAGGACGGCAGCGGGTGCGCCGGGGCGCGGCGGGCCAGGCAGAAGTCCAGCACCTGCTGGCGCAGTCCGTCCGGCTGGTCCAGCGGGTCGGCGACGGTCAGCAGCTCGGCCGCCCGGCGCAGTCGGTCGGCCTCCTCGCCGCAGTCCCGGCACCCGGTCAGGTGGCGCTCCAGCTCGGCCGTCTCCTCGGGCCGGCAGGCGTGCAGCGCCCAGGCGCCGAGCAGACCGCGCAGCGCCTCGTGGCCGGCGCCGGCCGGGACCGCCGCGGGCGACTCCGGGGCGCCGGTCACCGGCCGAACTCCAGCTCGGTGGCGATCAGTTGCAGGCCCAGTCGGAGGCGGTGGCGGACCGCCTGCTCGCTGACGCCCAGTCGCCCCGCGGTCTCCTGGTAGGTGCGGCCGTCGTACCAGGTGGTCTCCAGGGTCTCCCGCAGTGCGGGCGGCAGTGCCGCCACCACGTACTGCACCTGGGCGGCGGCGGTGCGCCGGTCGATCTCCTCGGCGCCAAGGTCGGCCCGGCGCAGCCGCTCCACCGCCCGGCGGCGGGTCAGCTCGCCGGCCCAGGAGCGCAGCGAGCGCTCGGCGGGGTCGAACTCCTCCGGGTGCTCCCAGAGGTGGCCGAAGACCTCGCGGGTCAGCTGGGCGGCCGCGACCTCGTCGCCGAGGATCCGCCCGGCCAGGCCGTGCACCAGCGGCGCGAGCTGGTCGTAGAGCTCGCCCAGCGCGCTCTCCTCGCCGCGGGCCAGCCGCGACCGCATCTGCTGGTCCCAGTCCGGCGCGGTCATGGGGCCACGGTATAGCGCGTGAACGGGCCCGGGAGGGGAATTGTCGGAAGAACGCTGGTGGCCGCCGGGCCGCGTGCCCGCCGCGGGTGGACGCCGCTTCGGCGGTAGGTTTCGTCCCACGGTGCGAAGGTCGTTGCGAGGCTCGGCAGAGCGAGCGGGACAGTATGCGCCCGCGTGTCCCCCGATCGCTGGAATATGCCGGAAGCGCTTGTTGGCCCGGTCCTCGCGGATCATCCTGGGCCGTGTTCGTGCCGACGTGATGGACAGTCGAACCGGTAGCTCGTCATGCAGGTGGTGGAGCGGTGCAGGTGCTTCAGGTAGAGCTCGCGGTGACCGCCGACCCCGCCCAGGTCGGGCGGGCCCGGCAGTGGGTGCGCGCCCGGCTGCTCGCGGCGGGGGCCGATCCGCGGGCCGGCTACGCCGAGACGCTGGTCCTGGTGGTCTCCGAGCTGGTCACCAACGCGGTCGTGCACACCGGGCGGCCCGCGGTGCTGCGGCTGGCGGTGCCGGCCGGGCCGGGGCCGGTGCGGGTCGAGGTGGCGGACGCCAGCGGGGCGGCGCCGCAGCCCCGGCACGCGGCGGGCGACGCCACCAACGGGCGCGGCCTGGAGCTGGTCGAGCTGCTCTGCGACCGCTGGGGCTGGTGTCCGCAGGGCGCCGGGAAACTGGTCTGGTGCGAGGTCGAACGCGGCCCCGGGGAGCTGCTGCCGACCGCTGACGGTTCGTCGACGGCCGACCCCGAAGTGCTGGCCGCCCCTTGAGGCCGGGCCCCTGACTGTGTACGGACGGCCGAATTCCGCTAGTTCGGCGGCCGAAAGCCAGCGCAACCATTCCGACTTTCGGACAAACCATTGACGTGACGTATCCAGCTGATCACGCTTGGGTCAGCTCACCGTCGTGAGGGGACGTCAAGGCTGGCGCGGTCCGGGGGACCGCCGGTGTCGCACGGCACCGGCCGGTTGGGCCGTTCCTTGGCGAGTGCGGGGAGCCCGTGTGCGGGTCAGGGCCCGTACCGGCGGCTGTCCGGGCGGGGGTGCCCGGACGGCCGCCGTGGCCTTCAGCCCGCTGCCCGGAAGGTGCGGCGGTACGCGCTCGGCGGCAGGTCCAGGCGTCCGCGCAGCTGCTGGCGCAGCGAGGCCGCGGTGCCGAAGCCGGACTCCCGCGCCACCTGGTCGATGCTCAACTCGGTCCGCTCCAGCAGCTCCCGGGCCCGCTCGGTGCGCTGGGTGGTGAGCCACTGGCCGGGGCTGGCCCCGGTCTCCTCGCGGAACCGCCGGGTGAAGGTGCGCACGCTCATCCGGGCCCGCTCGGCCAGCTGCTGCAGCGTGAGCGGCTGGTCCAGGTGCTGCAGGGCCCACGCGCGCACCGGGCCGGTGGAGCCGCCCGGGTCCAGTGCGGCGGCCACCTGCAGCTCGGTGTACTGGCGCTGACCGCCCTCGCGCCACGGCGGGACCAGTGAGTAGCGGGCCACCCGGTTGGCCACCGCGCCGCCGTGGTCGCGCCGGATCAGGTGCAGGCACAGGTCCACCCCGGCGGCCACGCCGCCGGAGGTGAGCACGTCGCCGTCGTCCACGTAGAGCACGTCGGGGTCGACCTTGACCCGGGGGTAGCGCGCGGCGAAGTCCTCGGCGTGGTTCCAGTGCGTGGTGGCCGGGCGCCCGTCCAGCAGCCCGGCGGCGGCCAGCACGAAGGCGCCGGTGCAGATCGACACCAGCCGGGTGCCGGGCCGGATCCGGGCCAGCGCGGCGGCCATCGGCGCGGGCAGCCCGCCGGCCAGCCGCTCGTGCAGCCCGGTGGCGGCCGGGATCACCACGGTGTCCGCCCGGGCCAGCAGCTCCGGACCGTGCGTCACGCTGATGCTGAAGTCGCTGCTGGTGGGCACCGGCAGGCCGTCCACCGTGCAGGTGTCCACCCGGTACAGCCGCTCGCCGTCCGGTCCGGTCGCGCCGCCGAAGATCCGCGCCGGGATCCCCAACTCGAACGCGATCACCTGGTCCAGGGCCAGCACCGCGACCCGGTGCGGCGATTGAGTTGCGGTCATCTTCGTATTGTGACCCGAAAACGGTGGAAATCCACTAGTGGTCTATACCACGATGCCGCTGTGCACGATGCAAACCCCGCCCCGATCTGGTCCCGCTCGTTCCGGCTCTACTTCACCGCCCGCAGTTGCGGGCTGCTCGGCGACGCGATGCTGCCGGTGGCGGTGTCCGCCGGGCTGATCGGCTCCGGACACCCCCTCAGCACCGTCGGGTACGCGCTGGCCTGGTGGCTCGCGCCGTTCGCCGGCCTGATCCTGCTCGGCGGCGTGCTCGCCGACCGGTTCACCGCCCGGCGGATGATGATCGGGGCCGACCTGGCCAACCTGGTCACCCGGATCCTGCTGGCGGTGCTCTTCTTCCACGGCGTCCGGCACACCGGGCAGCTGTACGCCCTGCTCGCGGTGGCCGGCGCGGCCGGGGCGATGTTCCAGCCCGGCGCGGCCAGCACCGTGCCGCTGGTGGCCCGTGACGTGCAGGGGGCCAACGGGGTGCTGCGCACCGCGGAGGCGGTCACCGCGCTGGGCGGGCCGGCGCTGGCCGGGGCGCTGGTCGGGGCGGGGTCGACGGGGTGGGTGATGGTGATCGCCGCCGTCACCTTCGGGGTGAGCGCGCTCTGCCTGCTCTCCCTGCGGCTCGGCCCGGTGCCCGCGCCGCCGCCGGGGGACAGCCTGTGGCGCAACCTGGTGGCCGGCTGGCGCGAGTTCCGCTCCCGGCGCTGGATGTGGGGCGTGATCCTGATCTGGATGGTCTACAGCGTGCTGGGCTACGGGCCGCTGATCCCGCTGGCCGCCGGCGTGCTGGTGCCGGCCCACGGCTCGGCGGTGTACGGGCTGTTGAGCGCGGTGTACGGGGTGGGCACGGTGGTCGGCGGGGTGGTCGCGATCCGGTTCAAGCCGCACCGGCCGCTGGCCGCCGGGAGCCTGGCGATGCTGGCCGCGCCGCTCTACCCGCTGGGGGTGGCGCTGCACCTGCCGGTGCCGGCGCTGGTGGGCTGCCTGCTGGTGGCCGGGGCCGGGTACACCTTCTGGGGCGTCATGTGGGCCACCAGCGTGCAGACCCAGGTGCCGGGCGAGGTGCTGAACCGGATCCACGCCTACGAGGTGGCGGGCTCGGTCTGCATGGTGCCGCTCGGCTCGGCGCTGGCCGGTCCCGCGGCGGGCGCGTACGGGGCCTCGGCGGTGCTGCTGTTCGGGGCCGTGGTCACGGTCGGCGTGGTGGTGGCGCTGCTCGCGACGCCGTCGATCCGGGGGCTGCGCCGGGTGCCGGACCGCGGGGCGGCCGAGGGGGCCGGCCCGATCGCCGCCGGCCCGGGCAGTGCCGGCCCGAGCGCTGCTGGCCCGATCCTTGCGAAAGGTGGCTATCAGGCCACTCGTGAGGCGGCGGCCGTCCCGTCAGACTCGTCCGCGTGACCGAAACCACCCGGACCCCCGCCGCTGCCGCCACTCCTCCCCACCACCCCCGGGCCAGGCTGCACTACGCCTGGGTGGTGGCCGCCGTCTCGCTGCTGGTGCTGGTCGGCTCGGCCGGCTTCCGGTCCGCGCCCGGCCTGATGATGACCGCCTGGAACAGCCAGTTCGGCTGGTCGCACGGGATCATCGGGGTGGCCGTCTCGGTCAACCTGGTCCTGTACGGCCTGACCGCGCCGTTCGCCGCCGCGCTGATGGACCGGTTCGGCGTCCGCACGGTCACCGTGGCCGCGCTGCTGACCATCTCGGTCGGCTCCGGGCTGACCGTCCTGATGACGCAGCCCTGGCAGCTGATCCTCTGCTGGGGGTTCCTGGTGGGCCTGGGCAGCGGCTCGATGGCCGGCGCCTTCGCCACCACGATCACCGGGCGCTGGTTCCGGGCCCGCCAGGGGCTGGTCACCGGCGTGCTCACCGCGGCCGGCGCGGCGGGCAACCTGATCTTCCTCCCGGTGCTCTCCTGGCTGGTCCAGGGCGCGGGCTGGAAGGTCGCGGTGATGGTGGTCTCGCTCTGCGCCACCGCCGTCTCGGTCCCGGTGCTGCTCTTCATGCGCGAGCGGCCGGCCGACCTCGGGCTGCTGCCGTACGGCGCCGGGCCCGGGGACGTGCTGCCGCCGGCGACCAGCGGCCGCGCGGTCTCGCGGACCCTGCGGGTGCTCCGGGACGCCTCCCGGACCCCGGCCTTCTGGCTGCTGGCCGGCTCCTTCGCGATCTGCGGGGCCACCACGGTCGGCCTGGTCGGCACCCACTTCATCCCCGCCGCGCACGACCACGGGATGCCGGAGACCACCGCGGCCTCGCTGCTCGCGCTGGTCGGCCTGTTCGACGTGGTCGGCACGGTGGCCAGCGGCTGGCTGACCGACCGGGCCGACCCGGTCAAGCTGCTGGTCACGTACTACGGCCTGCGCGGCCTCTCGTTGCTGCTGCTCCCGCACCTGTTCGCCTCCGACGTGAAGCCGCCGGTGCTGGCCTTCGTGATCTTCTACGGGCTGGACTGGGTGGCCACCGTGCCGCCGACCATCGCGATCTGCCGGCGCCACTTCGGGGCCGACGCGCCGATCGTGTTCGGCTGGGTGCTGGCCTTCCACCAGATCGGCGGCTCGCTGGCCGCGACCGGGGCCGGGGTGCTGCGCGACCGGTACGGCAACTACGACCTGGCCTGGTACGTCGCGGGCGGGCTCTGCGCGCTGGCGGTGCTGGCCTGCCTGGCGCTGCGCGGCCGCTCAGTAGGATCGGCGCCATGGCCGACCCCCTTGTCTTCAGCCTCGATCCGGAGCTGACCCCGCAGCTGCGCGCGCAGATCATCACCCTGTGGACCGAGGTGTCCAACGCCGGCGGGGCGGTCGGCTTCGTCCCGCCGGTCACCGAGGACCGGGTCCGGCCGACCGCCGAGAAGCAGTTCAACGGCGTCGGCACGCCCGGCGACCCGGACGCGGACCGGCTGCTGATCGCCCGGGCCGGGGCGGACGGACCGCTGGTCGCGGTGCTCTTCTTCGAGAGCATGCGGTTCGACCTGATGGCGCACTGGCGGCTGCTCAAGCGGGTCATGGTCGACCCCGCGCAGCAGGGCCGGGGGTACGGCGCGGCGCTACTGGCCGAGGCCGAGCGGATCGCCCGGGGGTGGGGGCTGGCCGGGCTGCGGCTGACCTCGCGGGGCGGGACGGGGCTGGAGAAGTTCTACACCCGGTGCGGCTACACCGAGGTGGGCCGGGTGCCGGGCGCGATCCGGGTCGCCCCGGGGGACGACCGGGACGACATCACCTTCTGGCGGGCCCTGGACTGAGCGCCTCCCGGCGGGGCGGGCCGGGCCCGCGCCGGGCCCTGCAAGATCGCCGGGTCGGGCATGCTTACATGGAAGGCCCGCTCCGTACCCGTCAAGAAGGAAGCCGCCCCGTGAGCAGCAAGTCGCACGCCACGCTCCGTTACACCTCGCTCCGGGCCACCATCTTCCTCGTCTGCCTGCTGGTCTTCACGCTGCTCGGGCACTTCCAGGTGATCCCGGTGGTCGGCGCCACCGGCTTCGTCTTCCTGGTGCTGCTGGCCGGCCTGGTCTCGGCGCCGATCAGCTACGTGCTGCTGAGCAAGCAGCGTGACGAGATGTCCCAGCAGATCGTCGGCAAGGTCTCCTCGATCAAGGTCCGCACCCGGCAGCGGATCGCGGAGCAGAACGCCGAGGAGGACGCGGCCGACGACGCCGCCCGCGCCAGCGCCCAGCAGTGACCTCGCGCCGCCCCACCGGGCGGGACGTGGCCGCGCTGGCCGGCGTCTCGCAGGCCACCGTCTCGTTGGTCTTCTCCGGGGGAGAGGCCGGCCACCGGGTCTCCGCCGCCACCCGGGAGCGGGTGCTGGAGGCCGCCCGCGGCCTGGGCTACCGCCCGCAGGCGGCCGGGCGGCAGCTCCGGTTGGGGCGCAGCGGGATGGCTATGCTGGCCGTGCCCAACCTGCAGGGACCCTTCTTCGGCCGGGTGTTGGAGGGCGTGCACGAGGAGGCCGCCCGACACGGGCTGGACGTGGTGGTCTCCAGCGGCTGGAGCGCGGCGACGCTGGCCGAGGCGGCCACCAGCAGCCGGTTCGACGGGCTGCTGATCTGCTCGCCGGACGACAGCCAGCTCGGCGCCCTGCCGCCCGGCACCCCGGTGGTCTTCCTGGACGCGGACCCGGCGGCCGCCGGCGGCGCACCGACCGTCGAGTTCGACCTGGCGGGCGGGATGGCCTCCGCGGTCGCGCACCTCACCGGGCTCGGGCACCGGCGACTGGGCCGGTTGCGCTCCACCCACAGCGCCCACACCTTCCGGGTCCGGCAGGCCGCGTTCGAGGAGGCGGCGGCGGGGTTGGAAGTGCTGGAGTACGGGGTCTCGCTGAACGAGGGCCAGGCCGCCGCCCGGACCGCCGCGCTCGCGCTGCTGTCCCGGCCGGACCGTCCGCACGCCGTGGTCTGCGACGACGACGTGGTCGCCTCCGGGCTCTACCAGGCCGCCGCCGACCTGGGGCTGTCCGTTCCCGGCGACGTGTCGGTGGTCGGCATCGACAACATCTCCGTCGCCACGATGCTCACACCCCCGCTCACCACCCTCGACCTCCCGGGCGAGCAGCTCGGGCGCACCGGGATCGCCACGCTGGCGGCGGTGCTGGCGCGGACGGAGGTGGCGGCGGTGGCCCCGTTGCCGACCTCGCTGGTGGTGCGGGCGTCCACGCGGGGGGTGTAGGGGGCGCGCCCTCGCTGCCCTCGTGTCTCGGGGCCCGGTCCTGCCGCCGGCGCGGGATCACCCCGCCAGGAACTCCACCACCCGCCCCCTGAACCACTGCGCGTCGTCCAGCCAGGGCAGGTGCGCCGCGCCCTCCTGCACCGCCAGCTCGGACTGCGGGAACAGCGCCGCGAACTCCGCTGCGATCGCCGGGGTGGTGGCCCAGTCCAGGGCGCCCGCCAGGACCAGGACCGGGGCGGCGAGGGTGCCCAGGGCGGCCCGGACGGCTGCCGGGTCGACGGCGTCCTCGGCGTGGAAGGCGTCCTCGGCCTGCGGGTTCGACCAGTCGTCGCCGGCGGCGTAGTGGGCCCGGGCCGCCTCGTCCCAGCGGCCGTAGGAGAAGGGGGCGATGGCGTCCCAGTCCGCCTCGCTCTCCTCGTCGGCCTCGATGCGCTCGAAGGCGGCGATGGCGGCCGGGAACCAGGGCTCGGCCGCGCGCAGGTGGGCGGCCGGGCGCCGGGTCGCGCCGTTGCGCTTGATGCCCACCGCGTAGGTGCTCGGCGCGATCAGGGCCATCCGCCCGACCCGCTCCGGATGCGCGGCCGTGTACAGGACCGCCACCACCGCCCCGGCGGAGTGCGCCAGCAGGTCCAGCCGCTCGAACCCCAGGTGCGCGCGCAGCGCCTCGACGTCGGCCACCTGCCGGTCGCACCGGTACGTCGCCGGATCCGCCGGCGTCTCGGAGGCCCCCGTGCCGCGCGGCTCCAGGACGATCAGCCGGCGCCCGGTACCCGGCCCGCCGAGCCCGCCCAGGTCGCCGAGGTACGCCGAGTCGGCCATCGGCCCACCGGGCAGCACCACCAGCGGGTCGCCGGAGCCGAGCTCCCGGTAGGCGAGGCGGGTGCCGTCGTAGGAGTCGTAGGAGCGGAAGGAGGCAGACATGAGCCGGATCCTGACAGTGCGCCAGATCGCGGGCAATCGAATTACCGGTGGCGGGCGCGCACGGCCGGCGCGTCGCCCGTCCGGGTGAGAGCGGAGCCGTGACGGGCCTGCGGGGGCTACGGTGGCGGAGGATCCGAGGAGGAAGCCGTGGCCACACCCGACCGTGCGCGCAGCTACGAGATCGAGGACCAGGAAGCCGCGCTGAAGTTCGCCATCCGGCAGATCAGGGGTGACCGGGTGCAGATCATCGAGGGGGTGATCGAGCAGATGTCGCCCAGCTGGGCCCACGAGTCCGCCGCGGACGTGATCCGCGAGCAGCTCGGTCGACGGGTCCGAGAACTCGACTGCCGGATGGGCTCCGGAGACCTGGACCTCCCCGGCAGCAGCAACTGGTACATCCCCGACATCGCCGTCGTCCCCCGCGCGCTGGCGAAGGAGGCCGGCGCCCTGCTGCCGGACCAGACGCTGCTCGTGGTCGAGGTGACGTCCGACTCCAACGGGGACACCGACCGCGTGGTCAAGCGCCGCCGCTACGCCGAGTACGGGGCTCCGCTCTACCTCCTGGTGGACCGCCAGGAGCGCGCCTGCACCCTGTTCTCGGAACCGGGCCCGCTCGGCTACACCCTGGCGGCGGGGCCGTACCCCTTCGGCACTCCGGTCGCGCTGCCCGAGCCGTTCGGGCTGGAGCTGCGGACCGAGGAGTTCTGAGCCGGATCCGGCGGGGGCGCCGCCGTGCGCCATCCGACTGAATTGTCGTCACCCCGCTCCGTGCCGCCCGGACCATCTCCACCCGGTCCGATGAACTGCTCGGTATGCGTACTCCCTTTCGGACCGGGCGGGTCGTCTCGGTACTGGCTCTCCTGGCGGGCTCGCTGCTCGGCAGCGGGGTCCTCGCGTCGCCGGCCCAGGCCGCCATCTCGTTCACCAAGACCGTGGACAAGGCCACCGCGGCCCCCGGGGAGAACGTCACCTACACGCTCAACTACACCTGCTCGACCACCGAGTGCGCCAACGGGGTGATCACCGACACGCTCCCGGCCGGGATGGAGTTCGTGGGCTGGACGCCCGACGCCTCCACCGTGGACGTGGCCGGCTCGACCGTCCCGGCGCAGGGGGCGATGGGCGGGACGATGCGCATCAAGCTGCTCAGTCCGCTCAGCCCCGGCACCACCGCGACCATCACCGTGGTCCTCAAGTTCCCCAACTTCACCACCGCCAACGGCGCCAAGGCCACCAACTCGGCCACCCTGAGCGCGACCGGCGAGACCCCGGTGACCGCGACCGCCGACACCACGGCCCGGGTGGCCCCGAAGTACAAGGTGACCAAGGGCATCGGCACCAGCAGCGGCGACGGACGGACCGTCACCTACCAGTTCAGCGCCTGCTCCACGGCCGGCGTGCCCAACGTGGACCTGGACACCAGCCGGCTGCTGGACACCCTGCCGGCCGGCGCCGTGGTGGACACCGGCCGCTCGCCGGGGTGGTCCCGGGTGGCGCCCGGGCCGAACACCTGGGGCTACGACATCGGCGAGTTCCGGGCCGGCAACGGGCAGGCGGGCTGCCGCAACCCGGGACAGCTGGTGGTCTACTACCCGGAGGCGGACTTCCCCAACGGGACCACCTCCACCAACACCGTCGACCTGTACGGCGACCCGCTCGGCACCGACCCCGAGACCGAGCTGGACACCGCCGGCGCCACCACCGGACAGTTCCAGCCGCCGACCTCCGGCGTGGTGGTGACCGCCAGCAAGGTGTGGGGCTCGACCGTCGCCTCCGGCGACCTGAACAGCTTCAGCCTGGCCGCCACCAACACGGCGGGCCCGGCCACCAGCTTGACCATGACCGACCCGGGCGCCGGCACCACCCCGGCCGGCCTGTACAACTGGCTCTACCCGCAGTCGCTGCAGTTCCAGCCGTGGAACCCGACGAGCATCCTGCTCACCCTGCAGTACCGGCTCAACGGCGACCCGGGCTGGCAGACCTTCACCCCGGGCAGCCCGCTCAACGGCTCCGACAACCGCCGGATCACCTTCGTCGAGGGGGCCGGTGACCCGGCGAACGACGAGCTCGGCATCCCGGCCGGGCGCTGGCTGGACGGGCTGAGGTTCACCTGGAACGGCCCGATCCCGACCGGCTGGAGCCCGGGCACCGGGGTCCAGTTGGTCACCCAGGTGGTCGCCCCGGGCCACGACGGCTCGGTCGCGCCCGACCCGCTGACCAACTGCCTGGACACCGCCGCCACCGACGGCACCAACAGCTCCGCCGCCAACGCCTGCGCGAGCACCACGGTGACCGCCGGCACCAACCTGGGCGCCGCCAAGGCCACCACGGCCGGGCAGGTGCTGGCCCCCGGCGGCACCGCCACGTTCCAGGTGGTCCCGTACAACCGCACCGGCCGGGCGCTGGACCGTCCGCTGGTGCTGTACGACGTGCTGCCGGCGGGCCTGGTCTACAAGGACGGCTCGGCCCGCCCGGACCCGGCCTACCCGGGCCTGCCGGCCCCGCAGTCGGTGACCGTGAGCCCCGGCCCGAACGGCCGTCAGGTGGTGAAGATGGTCTGGCCGGCCGGCGCGCCGGACATGACCTACCTGCACGACAACCTGGCCTACCGGATGCTCTTCGACGCGGTGGTGGCCGGCAGCGTCCGGGCCGGCACGCTGACCAACGACGTGTACGTCACCGCCGACCTGCCCACCGCGCCGGTCACCTGCTTCTACAACGGCACCGACTCCGGCGTGCCGGACACGCTGGACCTGAACGGCAACGGCGACACCACCGAGACGGTCTGCCCGGCCTCCTCCACCGTCCAGGTGCAGGTGCCGAGCGTGCTGCGCTCCTACAAGGAGGTCAAGGGCGACCAGGACGCCGACTACGGGTCGATGGGCACCGCCTCGCCGGGCGGGCAGCTGTCCTACCGGATGACGGTGCGCAACGACTCGCCGGACCCGGTCACCGACTTCCTCGCCTACGACCGGCTGCCCGCGCCCGGCGACGCCTACGTGCTGCACCCCGACGCGCCGCGCGGCAGTGCCTGGGCCCCGTCGCTCAGCCGGCCGATCACCAGCAGCGACCCGACCGTGGTGATCGAGTACAGCACCGCGGCCAACCCGTGCGTGGACCCGAAGGTGGTCCCGCGGGCCGCCGACCCCGGCTGCGACCCGAACGCCACCTGGTCCACCGGCTTCCCCGGTCCGGGGCTGGCCACCTGGTTCCGGGTCGGCCGGCCCGGCACCCTGGCCTCCGGTGCCAGCTTCACCCTCAGCTGGCCGATGGTGGCCTCGGTGGACGCGCCGGACGGCCAGTACGCCTGGAACAGCTTCGCCTACACCGCCACCGACGCCAACGGCCAGCAGCTGTTGCCCGCCGAGCCGGCCAAGGTGGGCGTGGCGGTGAAGGAGAACCGGCCGTCGAACAACGCGCTGGGCGACCTCGTCTGGCAGGACGTCAACGGCGACGGGATCCAGCAGCCGGGCGAACCGGGCATCGGCGGGGTCCGGGTGGCCCTGCTGGACGGCAACGGCCAGCCGGTGCGCGACAAGAACGGCACCCCGGTGACCACGGTGACCGGCCCGGACGGCCACTACCTCTTCGACCGGCTGCCGGACGGCAGCTACGCGGTCCGGTTCGACCTGGCGACGCTGCCCGACGGCGGCACGGTGACCGAGCAGCACGCGGGCACCGACCCGGCACTGGACTCGGACGCGGACCCGGCCACCGGGCTCACCCCGACGGTGAGCCTGGCCGGCGGACAGCGGGACCTGACGGTGGACATGGGCGTGGTCCTGCCCGCGCCGCCGAGCCCGAGCCCCACGCCCACGCCGACTCCGACCCCGAGCCCCACGCCGACGGCGACCCCCACGGCGCCCCCCACCGAGTGGCCCTCACCGACCGCTAGCCGCACCGGTGGGAGCCCCACGGCCACTGGTAGTCCGCTGCCGCCCACGGGCAGCGACGCACCGGTCGGGCTGCTCGCCGTGACCGCCGGCATCCTGGCCCTGGGTGGCCTGGTGCTCTGCGCGGTGGCCTTCCGCCGGCCCGGACGGCACGGCTGACGGCACGGCTGACGGCCGGTGACCGGCAGGGCTGACCGGCCGGCAGTCAAACAGCGACCAGTGGCGCCGCCGCCCGCGGCGCCACCGGCGCGTCCAGCCGCCGCCGGGCGACCAGCAGCAGCAGGCCGCCGAGGGTGATCCCGCCCACCGCGCACCAGGCCACCGCCGCCAGCGAGTTCGCCACCAGCGAGCCGGAGACGGCGTAGCCGAGCGCGTTGCCGGTGGCGAACAGGGTGACCAGCCAGGCGAAGGCCTCGGTCACCGTGCCGGTCGGGGCCAGCTCGGCCACCAGGACGAAGGCGGCGGCCAGCAGCGGGGCCAGGCCCAGCCCGGAGACGAAGGCCAGCACCGCCATCGGGGCCGGGCCGGGCAGCGCGACCAGCGGCAGGTAGCAGCAGGCCATCACCAGGGCCAGCGCCCAGGTGCGGGTACCGGTGGAGCTGCGCAGCCGGAGCGCGCCGTAGCCGAGGGCGCCGAGCAGGCCGGCCAGTGCGGCCAGCGCGAGCAGCAGCCCGGCGCCACCGGGCAGGGCGTGCGGGTGGCGCTCGGCGTAGGCGATGAAGAGCACGTTCTGCGCGCCGACCGTCCAGCCCGCGCCGGCCAGGCCGATCAGCAGCAGCACCAGGCCGGGGGAGCGCAGCGGGCCCAGCAGGCCGGCGCCGTGCGCGCGCGGCGGTGCCTGCCAACGGCGGGCCGGGGCGGTGCCGGCCACCACCAGGGCGCCGAGCAGGCCGAGGCCGGCGGCGGTCCAGAGCGCCGTGGTGGGGCCGGCGGTACCGGCGATGCCGGCCACCGCGAGCGGGCCGGCCACGTAGAGGATCTGCTGCGAGGCGGAGTCGAAGGCGTAGGCGGTGTCCAGCTGATCGGCCGTCACCACGTCCGGCCAGAGCGCGCGCAGGCACGGCTCCAGCGGCGGCATCGCGGCGCCCGCGACGGCGGCCCCGGCGATCGCGGCCACCGCGCTGCCCGGGTCGAGCGCCAGCAGTGCGTAGCCGAGGCCGGCCAGTACGGCCGAGCAGACCAGCACCCGGGGCTGGCCGGTGCGGTCCACGATCCGCCCCAGCACCGGGCCGCCGATCGCCGCGGCCAGCGCGTAGGCGGCGGTGGCCAGCCCGATCCTGCTGTACGGCGCCCCGGCCCCGCGCAGCGCCAGGGCGATCACCAGGGCGGTCATGCCCGCGGGCAACCGCCCGAGCAGGGTGCCGGTCAGCAGCCGGGTGACGTGCGGGGCGCGGAGCAGGGCGAGGTAGCCCACGGAGGGTCTCCCGGGGGGTCGGACGTGCGGTGGGGCGGGGTCGTGCGGTCGTGCAGGGCGTCCAGCTCGGGCAGGGCGTGCAGGATCGCGCCGATCAGGAAGTTATACGTATAACCTTACCGCGGTCAAACCCGCACCGCGTCGTTCGTGTCCGCATCTCAAACTTCTACTTTGAACATCTCAAATCTTTGGTGGTAGCTTGTCGGCCATGACCACCCCAGGCGCACTCCGGCAGCAGGACATGAGCGGCCCGCTCATGCCGTGCGCCGTCCCGTGCCCGGGTGCGTCGGTGGACTGCCGCAGCCGCTCGTGTCGCGTTCCGAGCTGTAGCTAGGCGGCGTACCGCCCGTCCCGGCCCCCAGGGCCCGGGGCCCTGCCGTTCCGCGTGCGCCGCCGTGCCTCCGCCTCCCCCTGCCGCTGTCCTCCCGACCGACGGAGTCGCACCCCCATGTCCACCCCCGCGCTCACCCGCCTGCGCCGCACCCCGTTCTGGGTGCAGATCGTCGCCGGCCTGGTGCTCGGCGTCCTGCTCGGCCTCATCGCCCGCCAGTACGACGTCTCCTGGCTCACCACCACGCTGGACACCATCGGCAAGACCTTCGTCCAGCTGCTCAAGCTGGCGGTGCCGCCGCTCGTCTTCAGCGCGATCGTGGTCTCCATCGCCAACCTGCGCAACGTCACCAACGCCGCCCGGCTGGCCGTGCGCACCCTGCTCTGGTTCCTGGCCACCGGCCTGATCTCGGTCACCATCGGCCTGACGATCGGTCTGCTGACCAACCCCGGCCGGGGCAGTCACCTCTCCACCAGCGGGCTCAAGGCGCCGGCCGACTCCGGCTCCTGGGTCGACTTCCTGACCGGCATCGTGCCGACCAACATCGCCGACGCCTTCCTCAAGGTGAACGTCCTGCAGATCGTCTTCCTCGCGGTGGTCGCCGGTGCCGCGCTGCTCAAGGTCGGCGAGAGGGCCGCGCCGGTGCTCAAGCTCAACGAGGCGCTGCTGGAGCTGGTGCAGACCGCGCTCTGGTGGGTGATCCGGCTGGCCCCGCTCGGCACCCTGGGCCTGATCGGCAAGTCGGTGGCCAAGTACGGCTGGGACCTGCTGCGCCCGATGGCCACCTTCACCGCGGACGTGTACGTCGGCTGCGCGCTGGTGCTCTTCGTCGTCTACTCGCTGCTGCTGCGCCTGGCCGGCGGCCTCAACCCGGTCCGCTTCTTCCAGGGCGCCTGGCCGGCCATCCAGTTGGCCTTCGTCTCCCGCTCCTCGGTGGGCACCCTGCCGGTGACCCGCCGGGTCACCGAGCGGCTCGGCGTGCCGAGCGAGTACGCGAGCTTCGCCGTCCCGTTCGGCGCGACCACCAAGATGGACGGCTGCGCGGCGATCTACCCCTCGATCGCGGCGATCTTCGTGGCCCAGGTCTACGGCATCCACCTGGGCATCGGCGACTACCTGCTGATCGCCTTCGTCTCGGTGATCGGCTCGGCCGCCACCGCCGGGCTGACCGGCGCGATCGTGATGCTCACCCTGACCCTGTCCACCCTGGGCCTGCCGCTGGAGGGCGTCGGCCTGCTGCTGGCCATCGACCCGATCCTGGACATGATGCGCACCGCGACCAACGTGGCTGGCCAGGTCGTGGTCCCGCTGCTGGTCTCGGCCCGGGAGAAGACGCTCGACCGGACCAAGTACGACAACCCGACCGGCGAGCTGTACGAGACCGTCGCCTGAGCCCCGCGCGCGGCGTGCCGTCAGCGGCCGTGGCGGGTGTAGAGCGAGTGCCCGATCGGCGCGGACTCCAACAGGGTCAGCTCCTGGTACGGGCCCTCGACCGGGAAGAGCCGCTCACCGGTGCCCAGCACGGTGGGCAGGGTGATCAGGCGGTACTCGTCCACCAGGTCGGCGGCGGCGAGGTCGCGGACCAGGGGCAGGCTGCCCATCACCACGACGTCGCGGGTCTCCCGCTTCACCGCCTCGACCGGGTCGCCGGTCAGCAGGCGGGAGTTGGCCCACTGCGGCACCTCGGTCAGGGTGCGCGAGGCGACCACCTTGCGGGCCCCGTTCATCACGTCCGCGAACGCGCCCTCCCGGTTCGGCCAGAGTCCGGCGAACCCCTGCCAGGTGCCGCGCCCGAACAGCAGCAGGCCCCGCTCCAGCACCGGGGCGATCCCGAAGGCGTCCCCGGCCAGCTCCGCACCCCGCCCGTACCGGAAGAGCCAGCCGCCGCGCGCCGAGCCCGCGGCCCCGGTCGGGTCGGAGACGACCCCGTCCAGCGACATGTACTGAATGACGATCACACTCATGGTCCGGCCCTCCGGTCCGTTCCGGCGGTGCGCCCTGCTGCGCGCCGCCACTGGTACGTACCGGCGGGCCCGGCCGGACTCATCGCGCCGGGCGGACATCATTCGCCGGGCGGCTCCTCGGGCAGCTCGAAGGACTCCAGCACCCGCGGCTCGGTGTAGACGGTGGTGTGCGTGACCAGGCCGCCGACCACGGTGAACAGCTGCACGCTGTGCAGCCGGTGGCCGCCGCCGGGCTGCGGGGCCCAGGCGACCAGCGCCGGCTGGCCGTTGGCCCGGTCCACCCGGGCCCGCCAGCGGCCCTCGCGCATCCGGAACACCCGCGCCATGAACCGGCCGTAGTCCGCCGCGCCGCGCAGCCAGAGCTCCAGCGGCGGCATCTCCAGCACCGCGTCGGCGGCCAGCAGCCGGACCAGCTCGGGTACGTCGGCCGCCTCGAAGGCGCGCAGGTAGCGCTGCACCGCGGCGCGCACCTCGGGGTCGTCCGGTTCGCGGTACTGCTCGGCGGCGCCGTCCAGTGCGCGCACCGTGCGGCGGGCCCGCTGCAGCGTGCTGTTCACCGCCGCCACGCTGGTCCCCAACTGCTCGGCCACCTCGGCGGCGGAGAACTCCAGCACCTCGCGCAGCACCAGCACGGCCCGCTGCCGGGCGGGCAGCGCCTGCACCGCGGCCGTCCAGGCCAGCCGCAGGTCGGCCCGGGCCGCCAGGTCGAACCGGCGGTCGGGGAACGGCTCCAGCCAGGGCACCTCGGGGGAGGGGGTGAGCGGTGCCCCGGGGTCGTCACCGGGGGCGCCGAGTCCGCTCGGCAGCGGGCGCCGGGCCCGGCCGGCCAGCGCGGTCAGGCAGACGTTGGTGGTGATCCGGTAGAGCCAGGTGCGCACCGAGGCGCGCTGCGGGTCGTAGCCGTCGCGCGCTTTCCAGGCCCGCAGCAGGGCGTCCTGGACCAGGTCCTCGGCCTCGTGGAAGGAGCCGGTCATCCGGTAGCAGTAGGTCAGCAGCTCGGTGCGGTACGGCGCGAAGTCCACCCGGGCATTGTGCCGCGGCGGCACCGACGGTGCGTCAGACCGGCGGGCAAACGGCAGGGGGCCCGACAGGCGGGCCCCCTTGGTACTGCGAGTCATGCTCCTGCGGCCCACGGGCGGGCCGTCCGGGACCCGCGCACGCGGGCGGGTCCTGAGCGATCAGTGATCAGAGAATGATCATCAGAGAATGATCAGAGGGCGGTGACGTTCTCCGCCTGCGGGCCCTTCGGACCCTGGGTGACGTCGAAGCTGACCGCCTGGTTCTCCTCCAGCGAACGGAAGCCGTTCGCGTTGATGGCGGAGTAGTGGACGAAGACGTCGGGGCCGCCGCCCTCCTGGGCGATGAAGCCGAAGCCCTTCTCAGCGTTGAACCACTTGACGGTTCCCGTGGCCATGCCGTTCTCCTTGCGAGGGACGTGGTGGATGCCACACCGTGTGGCGTCCGGTCCGCTGCGCTGATCGCCCCGCCCTCCGAACTGATGGGCCCGGAGTTTTTCGCACAATGCTGCAATGCAGAAAAACTACAAAAAGCCCGCGGTTACATGCTCCGCAGGCTTCAAGTACTGCAAGGGGAATCAAACTGCAACTGGAGGGAACGGTAGCACGGAGCCGCGGGCTCGACCAGGGGTGTCTCGTGGTGCCGAGGGGGTGTGTCGGGGCCGTGTCGCACGGGGGTCCTGCCGGGTGATCCGGGGCGCAGGCATACGCTGCGAGGACCGGATCGACGGGCAAGGGAGCACGCGGTGGCTGATCTGCTGGAACAAGCCGACAACACGGGCGAGGCGGGTGCCTCGGCGGCCCCGGGCGCACGCGGCCCGCGTCCGCGGGTGGGTCACATCCAGTTCCTCAACTGCGTTCCGCTGTACTGGGGGCTGGCCCGCACCGGCAGCCTGCTCGATCTGGACCTGACCAAGGACACCCCGGAGAAGCTGAGCGACCTGCTGGTGGAGGGCGCGCTCGATCTCGGGCCGATCACCTGCGTGGAGTATCTGCGGCACGCGGACGAACTGGTGGTCCTTCCGGATATCGCGGTCGGAAGTGACGGGCCGGTGATGTCCTGTGTGATTGTCAGTAAAGTCCCGTTGGCCGAACTCGACGGCCGGCCGGTCGCGCTCGGCTCCACCAGTCGCACCTCGGTCCGGCTGGCCCAGCTGCTGCTGGAGGAGCGCGAGGGGGTGCACCCGGAGTACTTCAGCTGCCCGCCCGACCTGGACGCGATGCTGGCCCGGGCGGACGCCGCGGTGCTGATCGGCGACCCGGCGCTGAAGGCCACCCTGGAGGCCGGCACCCACGCCGAGTACACCGTGCACGACCTCGGACAGATGTGGAAGGACTGGACCGGCCTGCCGTTCGTCTTCGCGGTCTGGGCGGCCCGGCGGGAGTTCGTCGAGCGGCGGCCCGAGCTGGCGGCGGCGGTGCACCGGGCCTTCCTGGAGTCGCGCGACCTCTCGCTGCTGGAGGCCGACAAGGTGGCCGCCCAGGCCGCCCGTTGGGAGGAGTTCGACGCCGGGGTGCTGGAGACCTACTTCAGCCAGGCGCTGGACTTCTCGCTCGGCGAGCGCCAGCTGGCCGGTATCGCCGAGTTCGCCCGCCGGGTGGCCCACGACAGCGGCTTCGCCCCCGACGTGACGGTCAGCCTGCTGGTGGACAGCCGGATCGCCTGACCCGCCTGACCCGCCGGATCGCCTGATCGCCTGACCCGCCGCCCCCGCCACCCGGTACGGTCGTCCCGGTCCGCGCGGCGGGCCGGGACGAGGCGGAGGCGGAGCGATGGAGCAGCTGGCGGCGGACGACCCGCGGCAGGTCGGCGCGTACCGGCTGCTGCGCCGGCTCGGTGCGGGCGGCATGGGCCGGGTCTACCTGGGCCGCTCCGCGGGCGGGCGCACGGTCGCGGTCAAGGTGGTGCGGCCCGAGCTGGCCGACGACGCCGAGTTCCGCGCCCGGTTCCGCCAGGAGGTGGCCTCCGCCCGCCGGGTCGGCGGCCGCTGGACCGCGCCGGTGCTGGACGCCGACACCGAGGGCGCGACCCCGTGGGTGGCCACCGGTTACGTGGCCGGTCCCGCGCTGGGCGCCGCCGTGCAGCAGTACGGCGCCCTGCCCGAGGAGGCGGTGCGGGTGCTCGGCATCGGCCTGGCCGGCGCGCTGACCGCACTGCACGCACTGGGCCTGGTGCACCGCGACGTGAAGCCCTCCAACGTGCTGCTCGCGCTGGACGGGCCGCGGCTGATCGACTTCGGCATCGCCCGGGCGCTGGACGGCGCCGGGCTCACCCAGTCCGGGCTCGTGGTCGGCTCGCCCGGCTACATGTCGCCCGAGCAGGCGCACGGCGAGCCGGCCGGCCCGGCCAGCGACGTCTTCTCGCTGGCCGCCGTACTGGCCTACGCGGCCACCGGGACCGCGCCGTTCGGCGAGGGGATCAGCGCGGCGGTGCTGCTCTACCGGGTGATCCACGAGGAGCCGGACCTGGCCGGGCTGCCGGCCGGGGAGCTGCGCGAGCTGCTCACCGCCGCGCTCGCCAAGCGGCCCGGGGACCGGCCCACCCCGCAGGAGTTCGGACGGCGGCTGGCCGAGCAGGGGCCGGCGGGGGCGGCCGCGACGGTCAGGCTCGGCCGGGGCGGCTGGCTGCCGCCGGTGCTGGCGGAGGCGGTCGGCCGGCAGGCGGTGGAGCTGCTGGAGCTGGAGGGCGAGGCCGTCGACGCGGCGCCGACGCCCGCCGCGGAGCCGGCCCGGCCCGCGCCCGTGGCCCGGCGGCGGCGCTCTGCGCTGCTGCTGGCCGCCGCGGTGCTGCTGCTCGGCGGGGGCGGCGCGCTGCTGGCCGTGCACCCGTGGCACGGCACCCCCGGGGACACGGCGACCGACGGGCCGTCGGCCGGCGACACCGCGGGCGACACCGGCTCCCCGGCGGCCGCCGACCCGACGCCCGCCGCCGACCCGCCGTCGGCCGGCGCCTCCGACGCGTCGTCAGACGGTCCCGCCGGCACCCCCGGCACCCCCGCCGCGCCGCCGGACCCCGGTCCGAGCAGTCCCGACGCGGTGCCGGCCGGCTTCCTCGGCACCTGGTCGGGGACGGACTCCACCTCCACCCTCGGCCAGCTGATCGGTGAGACCACCACCGTCACCGTCCGCCCGGCCGCGCTCGGCGCGGAGAACGCCACCAGCGTCAACGGCGCCAGCGGCGGCCTGCTCACCGTGGTCTGCCGGGGCGCCTGGAAGCTCACCTCGGCCACCGGGACCAAGCTGGTCTTCACCTCCCGGCTGGTGCACGCCAGCCCGGCCGGGGCCTGCTCCGGCGGCGCCGCCGAGCAGTTGGAGCTGCAGCCGGACGGCACGCTGAAGTACACCTCGCTGGACGCGGCGGCCGGGTACCCCACGGCGACTCTGCACAAGGTCGGCTGACCCCCTGGCGTAGGCTGGCTCGGTCGTACTCCTCGGAGTCGCACGTCGTAGCCCTCGGAAGAAAGTAGGCCGCAGGTGACCGAGCTCGCCGCGCCCCCCGCCGCGCCCAGCACCGACCTGCAGGCCGTCCTCGACCGGGCCGCGGCCGGTGGCCGGATCAGCCCGGAGGAGGCGCTGGAGCTCTACCGCTCGGCGCCGCTGCACGCGCTGGGCGCCGCAGCCGACGCGGTGCGCCGCCGCCGCTACGCCGGCACCGAGCACATCGCGACGTACATCATCGAGCGCAACATCAACTACACCAACGTCTGTGTGACGGCGTGCAAGTTCTGCGCCTTCTACGTGCCGCCGAAGAGCGCCAAGGGCTGGTCCCGCGACCTGGACGAGATCCTGCGCCGCTGCGCCGAGACGGTCGAGCTCGGCGGCACCCAGATCATGTTCCAGGGCGGCCACCACCCGGACTACGGCGTGGAGTACTACGAGGAGCACTTCTCCGCGATCAAGCAGGCCTTCCCGCAGCTGGTGATCCACTCGCTGGGCGCCTCCGAGGTCGAGCACATGTCGCGGATCTCCGGCGTCTCCGTCGAGGAGGCGATCACCCGGATCCACGCGGCCGGCCTGGACTCCTTCGCCGGCGCCGGCGCCGAACTGCTGCCGGAGCGCCCGCGCAAGGCGATCGCCCCGCTCAAGGAGTCCGGCGAGCGCTGGCTGGAGATCATGGAGACCGCGCACCGGCTGGGCGTCGAGTCCACCTCCACCATGCTGATGGGCACCGGCGAGACCAACGCCGAGCGGATCGAGCACCTGCGGATGATCCGCGACGTGCAGGACCGCACCGGCGGCTTCCGCGCCTTCATCCCGTACACGTACCAGCCGCAGAACAACCACCTCAAGGGCTCCACCCAGGCCACCGTCTTCGAGTACCTGCGGATCATCGCCGTCGCGCGGCTGTTCCTGGACAACGTGGCGCACATCCAGGGCTCCTGGCTGACCACCGGCAAGGAGGCCGGCCAGCTCTCGCTGCACTACGGCGCGGACGACCTGGGCTCGGTGATGCTGGAGGAGAACGTGGTCTCGGCCGCAGGGGCGAAGCACCGCTCCAACCTGACCGAGCTGATCCACCTGATCCGCACCGCCGGGCGCACCCCCGCCCAGCGCTCCACCACCTACCAGCACCTGCGGGTGCTGGACGACCCGGCCAACGACCCGGTCGACCCGCGGGTGGCCTCGCACATCGCCTCGACCGCGATCGAGGGGGGCACCGCGCACCCCGAGCTGAAGATCCTGAACAACGGCTGATGCTGACCCTGCACCGGGCTTCGACGGGCCCGGCGGTGCTGGTCCAGGACGACCGGATCGCCGGGCTCGGCCCGTTCGAGGAGCTGGCCGCCGCGCACCCCGGGGCCCGGGTGCGGGACTGGGGCGGGGCGCGCCTGACGGCGGGTCGCCTGGCGGCGGACGGCGCGCGGCTGCTGGAGCGGTGCTACCACCCGGACCCGCGCGAGGAGCTGGGGACCGAGCCGCTGCCGCTGCCCGCCGACCTGGCCGAGGGCCGGTACGGCGGTCTGGGCGGCAGTGCCCGGCGCGGGGTGCAGCGCCTGCTGGCCGCGGGCACCACGGCGCTGGTCGGGCCGTTCGGCGAGCCCGCGGTGCTGGTCGCGGTGCGGCGCTCGGGGCTGCCGGTGGTCGCCGCGGGGTCCGCGGAGCCCGGGCGGGTGGTCGGCGGGCGGGCGGAATTA
>NZ_JBHYKG010000104.1:0-26188 GCF_042741245.1 Kitasatospora sp. NPDC058965 | reverse complement strand
CCACCGAGGTGGCCGCGGCCCTCCTCAATCGGCGGGTTCCCCCGGGCCTGCGGCGTGCTCACCGCCACCGGCCGCCTCCTCGGACAACATTTGAGATCTGTCTGCCTGACGGGTCGCCGCGCCGGAACGACCTCAAGAGAACGCGGTCTCCGCGAAGGAGAGCCCTCCACGCTCGCTGTGCGAGAGGACAAGCCGCTGCGAAACCTGAGGCGCCTGCCGTAGGTACTGGTGGAAGCCGGTAGCCCGGAACTTGAGCTCGAACGAGTGTCCTTCGATGTGCCACTGCGGGCCACCGCGGCTGTCCTCCGGGGTCGAGCATCGAAGGTGGTCAATGTCCAGCCTCAAGGCCGTCCACTTGAACTCGAGGTCGCCCTCGAGGTCCCAGACGTCAGCCGGACGGCGTGCGTGTGACCGGCTGACCCTCAGCGCGATGCCGGGCAGGACGCCCGCCCGTGAGGAAGTCTCGTGCATGACGCACGATGTCAGCCGCGATCTGCTCTCTCGACCGTCAAGCACTTGGCTACAGTCCCTGGTAGTGACGCGCCAGGCCGTCGACGATGGCCTGGACCTCCTCAACGCTGATTTCGTCCAGGCTGGCTGTCTCCGTATACCCCTTGTACCGCATGGACTTTTTGGCGATCCGGGTCGCCGCTCCGAGCGCACGCACTGCCTCCCCAGTCGCGGCTTCCACGGCGGTGGCAATCGCACCGACGGCGAAGGCCCACTGTCCTCCCCTGCGATCGAAGCCCTGACGGGCGTGTTCCTGCAGGCGGTTCTCGATGTCGTTGGCCTTGCCCCACTTCACGAAGCGCACTGCGTCGTTGACGACAAGATAGACGTGCGCCGGCTCATTCTGATTGAAGCCGTAGTCGGCGCATTGCGTGCAACCGCCTTGCCCGCGGCGGATGTCAGCCAGGCGGGGACCGGGACGAAGCACGGTTTTGCACCGCATGCACGTGCACGGCCAGTTGAGCCGCCCGTTGCCCGGATAGGGAACATCCGGGTGGAGCTTGGCATCCACCATGCTTTTCACAGCCTCGATCTCGCTCAAGCGACGTGAAGCCGCCTGACGGATGCGACCGCACCGCATGCAGACATGCCCGAGCCGCTTGATGACGCTGTACGTCGTCCTCCCGCCCCGGTGATGACAGATCGCGCATTCGAGCTGCCACGGGTCGTCCGCGCCGGTATACGGGGCGAGAGGAATGAGGCTGTTGGCAAGGGCGAACCTGGCGGCGACCTCGCCGTCTCCTCGGTTGCTGTCACCTATCCGGTCTCGCTTGCATCGCTGGTTACACACCCCAACGCCCTCGCGCATCGCGTTCGAGTACGTCGGATAGACCAGCGCGCCGCACCGGATGCAGATGCACTCGATCGGTAGTCCGTTGTTCGCGTAATCGCCGACGACGATGACACCCTTCGCCTCCATGTCACGAACGACATCTGCGAGGGGCAGACGCAACGATTCCTGCACCTTCTTGACCCCACATGGTTTGCACGGACCTTGCCGCTTGGCGTTGGTCAATGAGGGCCGACACGGCTGCTTGCAGTCCTGGCAGGTGCCGCGCCATGGGGCATCGACCGATCCGGGGTAGGGCTCGGTCGGGTTCATGCCGTAGGTGACCATTCGATCCCGCGCGACCTCGGCGTTGAGCCGCGCTGCCACGGCGCCCCCTCATGTCTACCCATCAGTGGTCAACGCGAGAGCATGACAGAAGGGTCCGACAATCGGTGTGAGACCCGGAGCTGATACGCCTTTGGCGATCACAATATGTCACCAACGGGCTGGGTCCCTCATGGAAGTCGCGACAGTTGATACGCGAGCCCACCAGTAGAGCCCGCAGTACCAAAGGTCAGCACCGTCTGGAGACGGCCCCGCTCTCCCGTCCTCCCGAGCCCTGAGGGATCCTTGCCCCGTGCTTACAGTGCAAATGAACGATGCGGCGGCAGCCCTCCTCGGCGCATGGACAGGACTCGCACCGACGCAACCACCGCAGGGGCTGACAGCCGGCCTCCGTCATCTCACAGCCAACGGAATCGCTATCCACGGGGACGCCGTGGTGCTGACCGATACCGTCCCTCACCTGCACGACACTGGGCCCGGGGGCTTCATCGACCTCACCGCGTGGGAGTGCAGCTTCAACAGCTTCCACCTTGAGGATTTCGTGCCCGTGACTGTTGAAGTCCTGGACGGTGGCGAGCCGGTCATAGCCGAGGCCGATCAGAGGCTGTTGCTGACCCACGGCCTCACGCTGGCCTTGCACATCTGCAATCTCGGCTGTGCACTCGAACCGCCACTACCGATCCGATGCATCGTCAGCGCGGGCACTACCAACGGGACCTTTCGCTTCCACCGCATCCGCGCAGGCCAGCACTGGCACCATCCGGACCTGGACGCGTACACGCTGGAAAAGATGATCGTCATCGACACCAGCTTGCCGAGCTCCTGACCCGGGCCGACGGAGTCTCACTTGGAGTCAGCGCCAGCGCCGATGCCGGCGGAGCCCGCGAAGTGCTCGCCCTTGCGTTCGGACTGCCGCAGGCAGCTGCCATCGTAGTGGCCCCACCGAGGTTTCCTCCGCCTCCGCTGAGCCATGCTGTGCACAACGCAGAGACCCTGGCACTAACGATGCCGTGAAGATGCGCAGAAACCCCCGCCGTTAACCGGAGGGGGTTTCTGCGACCAACTTCGCCATGCCTGTCAAGAGCCGCAGATCTACAGCCTTCGACAGTGATTAGACGCCCTTGACCTGCGACAGAAAGATCCTGCCGCTATTTCTCAAATCCTTCGACTTCCTGTTCAATGGAACTTGCGAATCTGCACCATCCCAACACCTCGTCCTTCCAGTACTGGGGATCGGAACCTCCGGCAAGATCCTCGCCCGCCCATTGCTCCCACTTTCCGGAGCTCCCAAGAAATTGCCCCGATGACTCGACTCCCAGCCTTTCCTCAATCACCATGAGGGCCCCAAGCGCCCACGGCTGGACGCTCCTGCAGCTGAGGTCACTCAAGGAGTGCGTCAAATAGTCGACAAGGACTTCTGCGTCCCCCGGAGCCGAAAACCTGGCGAGCGAGAAGCACAGGCCCTTGCCCACATGACGCTCTCTGCGCCCTGCCAGGCGGGCAGAGATCGCCTGGCGCATGAAAATGCGCCCGCCAAACCCAGCGAGCCATGCTGCCGTGAGGCACTCTCGCCAATCACCGTCGAACAGGGTCGCCAACGTTTCATCGGTCATCCCTCGGACATCACGCAGCATGGCGATGCCGAACGCCGTGCGCAGGTCAGGCCGTAGGCGCATGAAACTACCCGAGAGAAGCTTCTTGTACCTGCCGCCCGGGAGACAGTACTGCTCGAACAGCAAATCATGCGCGGCAGCATTGAATTCAGGCTTCATCGAACCCCACCTCTCAAGTGCAATCCCAGTGCCGTGCCAACGAATCAAGGCTGCGTGAAGTCCCCCCATTCGCAGCTTACTTCACAACCATCAACCGGGTCGCGAATCAGGATTTCAAGTTCCTCGAGTCCACGCTGGCCAGCGACAGTCATCCTGCTCTGACTGATCGACGAGTACGGGATGCGAAGCACCAAGGCACCACTACTGCCGAACTCTTCAGAGAATTCTCGCGCCGTTTCCAGGTCCGGCGACCAGGAGGTGAAGACGCTCTCCGTGTCACTTCCCTGATGGGCATACGGATCGTCATGGCCGCCCAGGGGTTCCGCCCGGCCGGCCTTGGCCTCTTCAAGCTTGAAGTGGTTGTTCGTGATTCCCCGGTACAGGTACTCGCCATCTGAGTCTCCGAGCAGCTGCGCCCGCTTGACAACATCGTCCGGTGTCGGATCCCCGTCGCAGTTGTGCACCAGCACCGGCGTCATCCCTGCCAGCACATAGTACGTGTGGTACTGAGCAACCGTCAGGTTGTAGCGGTTCGCCTCGCCCGGGGTGATCCGGACCTCGGCGACCTGGACCGGGTGACCGTTGGCGGTGGCGAGGGCGTCACCGATGGGGAGCTTGCCGGCGGGGATCCAGGCGTGGGTGGTGGCGTCGTAGAACGGGTGGTTGTCGGTGGTGTGGACGGTGGTCCGGCTGCCGTCGGCGGCCAGGACGACCAGGTCGACCAGGTTGTCGTCGAGCTTGAATCCGGTCGCGGTGACCGGCTCGGCGCCCTTGGCGGCTGCGGTGGTGGGGTCGGCCGTCTGGACCTGGTCGCCGACCTTGATGTCACCGATCGGCTTGGTCGAGCCGTCCCCGAGCAGGACCGGCGTGTCGGGAGAGAAGCTGCAGGTGGTCTTGCCCGTCCCGGACGATGTCGGCTCCGCGCCACCGCCGCCGCCGGTCTTCGGACCGTCGCTGCTGGTCTTCGGACCACCGCCTCCCCCACCGCCACCGGTGTCACCCGACCCGGTGTCACCGCCGCCGGTGCCCGGCTGGGTCGCCGCGGGGTCGGTGGTGGGCTTCGGATCGGGCGTGGTCGTGACCGGGTCGGTGCGGTCGAGGGCTGCGAGCTCCTTCTCCACCCGTGCGGCGTGCGCCGCGTCCAGCGCTGTGTCAGCAACAGCGTCCTTGGTGGCCGCCCGCCAGATGAACTTGCCGAGGCGGGCGACGATCCCGTCGGCCTTCACCGTGTCGGCTTCCAGGCCCATCGGGGTGAGCAGGGTGGCCGCGTCGATGCCCATCGAGCCGATCTTGACGTCTTCGGTGTCGGTGCCCCAGTTCTTCTCCGACCAGTGGTCCCACGAGCCGGCGAAGTCGGTGTCGTTCTTGCCGGGCTCGTTCGTCAGGGAGTCGAGGGTCGAGGCGGCGTTGTGGATGACGCAGGAGATCCAGAAGTGCTCCTCCGTCGGGACCGGGCCGCCGGGGTCGCCACCGCCGCCGTCACCCACGGCGTCCGACAGCAGACCGGACGGGTCGCTGTGGGTGGTGGGGTTGTTGCCGGCGTAGGTGTAGCCGCCCATCTGGTTGGGGTCGCCGAGCTCCAGGAGCGGGTCGGCGGTGAGGAAGCGGCCGAGGGCGGGGTCGTACTGGCGGGCGCCGAGGAGGCTGAGGCCGGTGGTGGTGTCGGTGGGTCGGCCCAGGTAGCCGTGGTTGTCCGCCCAACCGGCCGGGGCGGTGCCGCGCGGGCTGCCGTAGGGGTCGAAGGAGCGGCGGGTGATGGCCAGCGACCGGGCGTCGACCTGGAGCTGGGCGGTGCCCTGGGTGGTGGTGGGCTGGTAGGTGACGGTGCCGCTGCTGGAGCGGACGATCACCGTCCCGTCGGGGTTGGTGTAGTAGCGCAGGCCGCTGACGGTGGTTCCGGTCAGGGTGAGCTGCTCGGCGCCGCCGAAGAGGTAGAGCGTGGTGCTGCTGGGGCCGCGCTGGATGAGCAGGCTGCCGGCCGCGTCGTAGAGGTAGCCGGTGGTCTGCGGGTAGCTGACTCCGGCGGCGGTGGTGACCGAGGCCGTGCGGCCTTCGGCGTCGTAGGTGAAGGACTGGTTGGTGGCCGTCGCCCCGGTGGTGGTGCGTCCGGTGGTGTTTCCGGCCGGGTCGTAGGTGGGGGTCTGGGTGGTGCTGCCGGCCGGTCCGGTGGTGGTGATGCCGGAGACGGTGTGGGGCTGGGTCCCGTTGGTGGGGTAGGCCAGCGTCTGGGTGGTGTTGTTGGCGGTGTTGCCGGTCAGGTCGTGCTTGACCTGCTGGGTGCGGTCACCGAGCAGGTTGTAGCTGTAGGTCTGCCAGTACGGGGCCGGCCCGCCGATGGTCGCAGGGGTCGGCGAGGTGCTGGTGCACTTCGACAGCTGCCCCGCGGTCGCCGTGGTCTGGCCGGCCGTGTCGGTCCAGGCGGTGGCCAGGCGGTCCAGGCCGTCGTACTGGAAGCACTGGGTGTCGAAGGCCTGGTCGGCGCCGCCCGAGGACTGCAGCTCGCTGCTGGTGGTGAGGTTGCCGACCTGGTCGTAGCCGAGCGTGGTCGAGGAGATCGGGTTGGTCGAGGCGGTCTGGATGCTGACCCGGTTGGTCGCCGGCCGACCGGTGGCGTCGTCGTAGGTCTGCGCGGTGCGCAGCTGCTTGCCGAGCGCCCCGTAGGTGGACTGCAGCACCTGGCCCAGCGGGCTGTAGGACGCCAGGTCGAGGTACGGCGTGGAGTCCGAGCCGGTCGAGACCAGCCCGCCCTGCAGGTTGTACCCGTAGCCGATGTCCTCGTAGGGCAGCCCGCCGTCGGTGCCGTAGATGCTGTCGGACTGCAGTCCGGTGTTCGGCGTGTACTGCGCCGACATGCTGTACGTACCGGCCAGCTTGCCCTCCGCCGCCGGGATGGTGATCGTCGTCCCGGTGGGCTGGTAGGCCGTGTTGTAGCCGGCGACCGCCTGCGTGTACGCGCTGCCCGCGGCCCCGCCGACGTAGCGGGTGGCGGAGGTCGGGTAGCCCTTGGCGAGGGTGTCGTAGGTGTACGAGCTCAGCAGCTTGGTGCTGTCGGCGGTGCTGGTGCCGGCGTACTCGCCGGTCTTGCGGCTCAGCTGGTCGTAGGTGTACGAGAGGCTCTGCTGCCGGGCGTCGGTAGTGCTCGCGGTGCGGCCCAGCGCGTCGTACGTGGTGCTGGAGGTGCCCGTGTCCGGGTCGCTCTGCGAGGTGATCCGGCCCTGGAGGTCGTAGCTGTAGCTCCAGGTGTTGCCCGCGGTGTCCTTGGCACTCGCCAGCCGACCGGCCGGGGTGTAGCTGTAACTGGTCGTCACGTCCCCGAGGCCGCTGCCGCCGTGCGAGACCTTCGACGTGGTCTCGCCGAGCGCGTTGGTGAAGACCGAGACCGGGGTCCCACCGGACGGCGGGGTGCTGTCGGTCTCGTCGGAACCCGGGTAGGCGGCGGTCGAGGTCCACAGCGCAGCGGCCTTGCTGTACAGCGTCGCGGCGGTGCTGCGGCCCTGCCCGTCGTAGGTCGCCACCGTCTCGGACGGGACGGTGTTCTCCTGCTCGACGAAGAGCGTCGTGCCGGGCGCGGTGGTGGTGTCCACGAACGGGGCGGTGCTCGAGTGCACCCAGCCGTGGCTGTCGTAGTGGGTCGAGGAGATCAGGCGGCCCGCACTGTTGTCGGCAGTGGTGGACTGGGTCTGGCGGGTCTGCAGGAAGCCGTCGTAGATCCCGACGACGGTGCTGTAGGAGCCGTCCTCGCGCAGCGTCTGCGTGGTCACCGTGGACGGGTCCGGGGTGCTGCCCGCGCCGTGGACGGCGTAGGAGAACAGCTTGTCCGCGGTCTGGGTGGCCTTGTTCCGGCCGGGCAGCCAGCTCGCGGTGCGGCGGCCGAGTGCGTCGTAGCTGCTGTCGGTGACACGGCCGTTGACGTCCACCGCATGGGTGGTCAGGCCGCGGGCCGCGGCCAGGGTGCTGCTCGCGGTCCAGCCGACCGGGTTGACGGTGCTGACCGCGGTGGGCAGCGTGCCGGTCGCCGGGGCGTAACTCGTCGTGGTCGCCGAGCCCGCGGCGTCCAGGGACTTCACGACGCGGCCGTAGTGGTCGAAGCTCACGGCGCCGAGGGTCTGGAAGACCGGGTTGCCGGAACCGTCGTGGCTCTGCACCGCCTGGCTGGCGGTCACCATGCCCAGCGTGGCGCCGTTGGCCCCCAGCTGACCGAGGGTGCCGGGGTTGGTGACGGAGCCGTCGCCGTCGTAGAAGACCCGCTTGTCGTTCAGGGTCGTGGTGCTGCTCGCGGCCGTGCCGCAGGCGCCGGAGACCGTGACGGCCTCGCTCTGGTACGACAACATCATCGGGTTCGACGCCGGGGCGTTCGCGTAGCTCGTGGTGGTGCAGCTCTCCTGCGACGGGACCGCGAGGTCGCCCTTGTCGTCCACCTGGTAGGGGCGGCCGAGGCTGTCGTAGGCCGTGTTGACCTGGGTGGTGCGCCAACTGCCGTTCGCCAGCAGGGACAGCGAGCGCTCCGAGCCGGACTGGGTGCGGCGGGCCGTCAGGTCCGGCAGGGTGGACAGCGCCGGGGCCGGGGTCTTGGACGTCCAGGCCGTGCGGGCGCTGCTGACCACGACGGTGGTCCCCGGCACGGCCGTGAGCACCTTGGTGTTGGCGGTGCCGCCGGCCTGGGTGTAGCCGTCGACCTCCTGCGGCATCCCCGCCAGCCAGTTGCTGTCGGTGCTGCCCTCACCCAGGGAGTCGGCCAGGCTGACGGACCGTTGGGTGCCGTCGGCCTTGTAGTCGCCGTCCATGCCCTGGAAGTAGTTCACCACGCTCTGGGTGATCGGGTCCGGGGCCGCGCCGGCCGTGGTGGTGACGGTGCGGTAGCCGCGGAAGTCGTTCCAGGTGCGGTACTGGTCGTCCGTCAGGTCACTGTCGTCGCGGTGCCAGGCCGCGCCGCCACTGTAGGTGTAATTGGTCACCTTGGCGGGCGAGCCGGCCTTGGTGGCGTCGTTGTCCGAGACCTGGGCGACGAGCGTCTTGTTGAACCAGTCGTTGATCGGCGTCACGCCGCCGGGCGTGGTCCAGTAGACGTTGAAGCAGGCCATCGTGTCGGAGTCCGGCGAGGCCGGCATGTGGTTGCTCACCCGCGAGCACTCGGGCGCCCGGTACGTGACGGCGATCGACTCGCCGGTCTCCGTCTGCAGGCTGGAGATGCGCGGGTGGTACAGCGGCGGCGCCGCCGGCGTGAGCCCGTCGACCCGGTTGTCCGTCTCGATGCCGGTGAACGTCACCGGGTCGAGTGTGATGCTGCCGGAGCCGCCCGCGGAGGTGTCCAGACCGGTGTGCTGGATCTGCGAGAGCCACATCACCGACTGCAGCGCACCGGCGTCGGCCGGATCCACGGTCTTGCCCGTGACCGGGTCAACACTGCCGCCGGCGTCCGAGAACAGGTGGCTCAGCGCGTAGGAGTCCACGTTCTGCCAGGCCGTGCCGACCTTGACCGAGGTGGTGATGGTCTGCAGCCGGTAGCTGGACCAGAAGGTCGGCGAGGCGATCTGGCACACGTTGCTGCCGGTGCCCGAGGTCGCCATCCCCGAGGTGCAGTTGAGGTCGTACGGGGTGTCCGGCCAGTTCGGCGCCGTCGTGGTGTTCAGGGTGGCGCAGGTGGTCGGGTCCTTGGTGCAGCGCTGGGCGGTGCTGAAGACCACCTTCGCCGCCGGGTCGCGTCCCGCCTGCTCGTCCGCGAGCTGGTACCCGTAGGAGATCTGGGTCAGGTAGCCGCCACGGGTGTAGGCGGTCATCGCGCCGCCGGAGCCGTTGGCCTGGCCGGCGCCCATGTTGTACCAGTTGGCCTCGTTGTTCCAGTCGTACCGCTGCACGTTGCCCTGCGGGTCGACGACGAAGTCCAGGTTGAACCGCCAGCCCGGCTCGGCCGCGCACTGCGACGCGTTGCCCTTGCTGCTGCTGTAGCAGGGGTCTCCCGACTTGGGCATGTAGACCGGCACACCCCAGGCCGAGTTGGTCGCCGGGTCCGAGGTGGTGCCCGGCGCGTGGTTCAGGCCCAGGTAGTACTGCGTGCCGTCGGTCGTGGTGACCTTGAAGTACTCGCCGTTCCACAGGCCGTTCGACGCACCCGTCAGGTCCTCGACCTTGGTGCCGTCGTCACCCTGCAGGTGGTAGATACCGCTGCCGTCGCGCACCAGCTGCCCGGTGTGCGCGCCCAGCGAGAGGGTCGCGTTCCAGCCGGCCCAGCACTCGTCGGCCGAGTTGCTGATCCCGTCGTTGGCACAGGACTTGTACGAACGCTCAATGAACCCGGGCGCGTAGTCCCACCCGTCGCCGATCCACGAGGACTGCGCGTTGCGCGCCGAGGTCTCCCCGTCCACCGACTGCGAGTTGTACGAGAGCGCGACCTGCGGTGCCGCGCCTCCCAGCGACGGCGGCACCTGGATCGGGAACCCGTAGGTGAACGCCCCGGAGGAGGACTGGGCCCACGAACCCGAGGCCGACAGCGACGTCGCCCCGTAGTTGCCCTGCGAGCCGCTGGTGCCGGCCACCGCCGCCACCGCGGTCGTCGAGGACGAGGCCGCGGCCGTCGCCACCGGTACGGCCTGCGCCCCCGACACCAGTGCAGCCGGAACCACGGCCCGGTGGGACGCTCCGCCACTCGGGAGTGCCGCCGGTGCGGTCGCCGAGCCCGGCAGCGAGACCGTCGCGGTCAGCTTGTTCGAGACCACGTCATTGGTCGTCGCCAGCGGCTGCTGGGTCCGGCACTCGGCCAGCTGGGGCGTCGTCAGCGCACAGGCCGGCATGGCCACCAGGTGCAGGCGCGAGGCCCAACCACCGCCGTACGCCTGGGCGATCGAGGAGTAGTCCACCGACACCGACACCTTGCCGGGCTCGGCCGACCCGTCCGCCCGGGACAGGCCCACCAGCAGGCCGTCCACGCCTGCGGCACTCGCCCCGGCATGATCGGCCGTCACGGCCTGCACGGCGGCAGGTGTGCCGGCCGGCACGGCGGCCCCGGCCTCCTGCTGCGCCGCGTTGCCGGCCGCCGCGGGCGCGGCCGCGGCCACCGAGACCGGCGCACCGCCGGCCGGGGCGGCGGACGCGTGTCCGCCCGCACCCGTCGTCAAGGTGCTGGTCGAGGCCGCCGGCCACTGCGGGACAGCGGGCGTGTGCGTCTTCAGCGCCCGCGATCCCTTGGGCTCCGGCGCTGCGCCCGGCTTGGCCGATCCGGTGACCGGGTGCCCCAGGACCTTCGGCTGGGCCGGCAGCGGATCGGCCGCCCACAGCTTGCCCTTGTAGTGGTAACCGCCGACCACCGCATCGGCGCCGGCGATCGGCACCATCAGGGACAGCGCCGCCACGGTGGCGGTGGCGACCACGGCCTGCCGTCGCCACCGCCTCCCCCGGACAGCGGAAAGCCAGCTTCTGTTAGCGCGCACCAACATTCCCCCAAGTTCTGCGACCCGACAGGTCGTCATTCAGCGGACCGTGAAGGCATCCCGGTCCGCGCGGACCCTATGGCCCGCCAGATCGCACAGCAATGCCCAAACTCCCGATATCGGGCACCATTTGATCGCATCTCACACACACGGGCGGGCGCGAACCCGGGTGAAGTTGATCTTTCGGGCGCCCGATCACCTCTGGTGACGGACGTGCAGCCGTGTCCGAACCTCCAGCCTCATGAAGGTTTTTCCCACCTTTTAGGATCGGGCGAGCAGGCTGTGCACGCCCCGTCACCGACCCCACGAGCCCCCTGGGGGCCCGGGACCCCGGTGCCGCACCAGCAGCGCGGCCCCGCCCCCCGACCGGCGACGGGGCTCGGTCCGCTGCTCGCCTACTCGCCGGTCAGGCCGTCGGTCAGCTCGCGGACGATGTCCAGGTGGCCCGCGTGGCGGGCGTACTCCTGCAGGACGTGGAAGAGGATCCAGCCCAGCGTGGGCCGCGGGGTGCCGTCGTCCGGGAATCGGCCGCCGGGCGCGGCCACGGTGGTCAGGGCGGTGCCGGTGACCACGGTTCGGGTGTGCGCGCCGCCCGCGTCCAGGGCGGCGAGCAGGTCGGC
This sequence comes from Kitasatospora sp. NPDC058965, assembly GCF_042741245.1. Classification (NCBI taxonomy): domain Bacteria; kingdom Bacillati; phylum Actinomycetota; class Actinomycetes; order Kitasatosporales; family Streptomycetaceae; genus Kitasatospora; species Kitasatospora sp. NPDC058965. The sequence continues at coordinate 14,748 of NZ_JBHYKG010000104.1, read as the reverse complement.
GGCGCGCTCGTCCGGCCCGACCAGCCACCGGCCGTCCGGTCCCCGGTCGCCCCACGGCGCGGGTACCTGCTCGGCCGGGAAGCCCCAGCGCAGCCAGCGCTGCTCCATGTACACGAGGTGCTTGAGGAGTTCGAGCGCGCTCCACCCGGACGGCACCAGGGCCACGCGCGCCTGTTCGTCGGAGAGGCCCTCGATCTTGGCCCGCACCGCCGACCGGTAGTAGTCGAGGTAGTCCAGCAACAGGGTGGCCGGATCGGAGAGCTGCTGGTCCGGCTCGGGCAGATAGGTCGTCATGGCCGAGAGTCTGCCATTCGGACCCGCCCGGCCCGGTCCCCGCCGACGGTCCGGTGACGGGTGGTCAGAACGCCCGGTTCCGGGTCCCGTCCGCGTCCAGCATGCGCAGGGCGTCGACGGCCGCCGGGGACAGCTCGGACTCGCGCAGGTCCGCCAGGGGCAGCCAGACGGCCGCGTCCGTGGAGCCGTCGACCTCGGTCACCTCGGGGGCGCCGGCCCGCAGGGTGACCAGGTAGAACAGCGCGGTGAGGTGCCAGCGCACGCCGAGCCGCTCGACGTCGTAGCTGCGCGCGTCGAGCAGCCGGGCGGTGGCCAGCTGCAGGCCGGTCTCCTCCAGGAGTTCGCGGGTCAGCGCCTGCACCGGTTGCTCGCCGGGGTCGATCCCGCCGCCGGGCAGGTGCCACCGCCCCGGCGGGAAGACCGGCGAGGCCTCCGCCAGCCGGGCCAGCAGCATCCGTCCGTCGTCCACCACGATGGCGTACGCCGACACCCTGGTCCGCACGCAGGTCTCCACGGCGCCTGTCCCTCCCCGGTTCGATCGTCCGGGAACGACTGTAGCCCCGTCAGGTGCGACTGTGCGCCCGGGTGTGCTCGGCCCAGTCGACGATCTGCATCGCCGCGCCGGCGGCCTCCTTCCCCTGGCAGCGGGCGTGGTGGCGGCGGGCGATGCCGTCCAGGTCGAGGTGGCGGCCGAAAGCGGGGTGGCCGGCCAGCCGGCGGGCGTAGGCCCACAGCCAGGGGTGCTCGGCGATCCGGTGCACGGCACCGGCGTCCAGGTGCCAACGGTGCACGGTGTCCAACTGCACCAGGGTCACCCAGAGTTCGACGTCCGCCAGGGTCAACTCCTCGCCCAGCAGGTACGGGTGGGCCGCCAGTCGGTGTTCGACCGCGGACAGCCCGTCCAGCAGGGTGCGCAGCGCCGCCGCGCGCTCGGCCGGATCGGCGTCGGCCCGCCCCGCCCGCTGGGCCGGCTCGTTGATGCTGCGCGCGCACAGCTGCTCGACCGCCTCGATCGCGCCGGCGGCCGCGCCCGGGTGCAGGTCGGGCCCGGGGAACCGGTGGACCAGGTCGGTGAGGATCTCGGTGGGCTCGGTGCTGACGATGCGTCCGCTCCAGCTGTCGCTGAGCACCGGCGGCCGGGCCGCGCCGCGGTGCTGGTGCGAACTCGCCTCGTACAGCGGGCGCAGTGCCAGGTACCCGGCGTCGCCGGCGTCCGGCAGCGCCGGGAGCACGGTGACCGGGAGGGTGTCGTCGAGGCCGAGCAGGCTGTGGGTGACGGCGATCCGCAGCGAGTCCGGACAGGAGAGCACCAGGTGGAGCCGGTAGCGGTGCGGCACGGGGTAGTAGCCGCTGCGGTCGTCGCGGCCGATCCGGCCGCGCAGGGAGGGGACGGCGGACGGGAACGAGGCGGACATGAGTCTCCCAGGCTTCGGACGTGCGCGGGCGCGCGCACGCCACGGGCGGGCAGGCGGGGGATGGGGACGGGAGTCGGCAGGTGGCGGGCGGGGGCCCGGCGGGCCGGGCGGCCGGCCGTGGCGTCACCCGCGGGGGCTGATCGCCGGGCCGGACGCGGCGGCGGTCACGCCATGCTGCTGCACACCCGCTGCAGGTCGATGTGGCGACGGCTCGTCAGCACGGGGAGCAGCCGGACAGCGTGAGCCACGCCCTCGGCCACCGGCTCCGCCTGCTTCACGGCTCTCCCGCCCACGCTCGGGGATTCCTGCTCCGGAGTCTCACCGCAGTTCCGGCTCCCGTCAAGGGTGCCCGCACCTGTCGACGGGGCGTCAACTCACCCGGCGCAGGGGTGCTCGCAGGTGTCACCGGTCCCCCGGGCCACCGCCGGGCCACCCCGGAACCGTCCCCGGACCGCAACGACCGCCGACCCCGGGGCCGGAACGCGCGGAGCGCGGGCGGACCGGTCGGGTCCGCCCGCGCCACGGGACCGGGGCGGGTCAGCGGGGACTCACCGTCCGCGCCGCGCTCCCCCGCTGCCGACGGCCGCCCCCTTCCGGCTCAGTGCCAGGCGGGCGTACGCGCGCACGTCCGCGTCCGGGTCGGCCAGTCGGTCGCGCAGGGCGGCGGTCACGGTCGGGTCGGCGGCGGTGGCGGTCAGGGCGCGGACGGCGGCCTTGCGGACGTCGGCCTCGGGGTCGGCGAGCAGGCCGAGCAGCGGTGGCAGCCGGTCGGCGGCGGCCAGCGCGGCCGCCGCGGCCTTGCGGACCTGCCAGGCCCCGTCCGTCGTGGCGGCCGAGACGGCGAGCGCGGCCAGGGCGGGCGGGCAGCCGATCCCGGCCGCGCCGGTCAGGGCGGCGGCCCGCACCAGGGGGTCGGCGTCCCCGGCGAGCCGGACCAGGGCCGGCGCGGCGGCGGGGTCGGCGACGGTGCCCAGTCCCTCGCCGACTGCGACCCGCACCTCGCGGGCCGGGTCCCCGGCGGCGCCCGCCAGCGGCGCGACGGCGTTCAGCGAGACCAGTCCGTGCACCGCCTGCAGGCGGACCGGGACCGCCGGGTCGGCCAGCCCGGCGCCGAACAGCGCCGCGGAGCCGGTCCGCAGGGCGCGGGCCAGGTCCAGCACGCCCGCCCGCACCACCGGGTCCGGCGAGGCGGCGGCGTCGCCCAGCGGCAGGGCCGGGTCCAGCACCTCGACCAGTTCGCGCAGCCCGGCGACGGCGGCGGCCCGCACCGCCGCGTCCGGGTCCGCGAGCGCTCCGGCGAGCAGTGCGCCGGTGCCGGCGGGCGCGGCCTCGGTGAGCACCGCCAGCGCGGCGCGCCGCACCCGGGCGTCCTCGTCCGCCAGGAACGGGGCCAGCTGCTCGGGCGTCGGCTCGGTCAGCCGCAGCAGCTCGCGCAGCCGCGGCGGGCCGGGCACGGCACCGGCCGCCGTGTCCCGGGCCGCCCGCGCGGACCCGCCGGTGCGGCCGACCACCATCGCCGCGACCTCGCCGAGCACGGTCACCGGGAGGTCGGGCGGCTCCAGCCCGTCCACCGGCACCAGGTAGGGGGCGACCGGGCGGGTGAGGAACTCCATCCCGCCGGTCGCGTTCTTGCGCAGGTTGAGGTGGCTGAACCAGCGCCGGTCGTCCCGCGCCGGGTGGTCGACGCGCTCGTGGTAGAGGCCCCAGCGGCTCTCGGTGCGGGCCAGCGAGGCGCGGGCGGCCATCTCGGCGCAGTCCCGGATGAAGTCGACCTCGACGGCGCGCATCAGCTCGTGCGGGGTGCGGGCGCCCATCGCCGCGATCTCGCCGCGCATCCGCTCGAAGTGGTCCAGGGCCACCGAGAGCCGGGCGCCGGTCTTGGGCGGGGCGACGTAGTCGTTGACGAAGCGCCGCAGCTTGTACTCGACCTGCGGCTGCGGCGGCCCGTCGGGGTTGCGCAGCGGGCGGTAGACGAGGTCGTGGGCAGCGGCGACCTGGTCCGCGGGCAGCTCGGCGCGCTCGGCGGGCAGGTGGTGCGCGGCGTGGCGGCCGGCCAGGTCGCCGAAGACGAAGGCGCCGATCATGTAGTTGTGCGGGACGCAGGCCAGGTCGCCCGCGGCGTACAGGCCGGGCACGGTGGTGGCGGCGTTCTCGTCCACCCACACCCCGCTGGCCGAGTGGCCGCCGCACAGCCCGATCTCGGAGATGTGCATCTCCACGTCGTGGGTGCGGTAGTCGTGGCCGCGCCCGGCGTGGAAGGTGCCCCGGGTGGGCCGTTCGGTGGTGTGCAGGATGGTCTCCAGCGCCTGCACCGTCTCCTCGGGCAGGTGGGTGGTGCGCAGGTAGACCGGGCCCCGGTCGGAGTGGAGCTCGGCCGCGAACTCGGCCATCATCCGCCCCGACCAGTAGTCGGAGTCGACGAACCGCTCGCCCAGCCGGTTGACCTGGTAGCCGCCGAACGGGTTGGCCACGTACGCGCAGGCGGGGCCGTTGTAGTCCTTGATCAGCGGGTTGATCTGGAAGCACTCGATCCCGCTCAGCTCCGCGCCCGCGTGGTACGCCATCGCGTAGCCGTCCCCGGCGTTGGTCGGGTTCTCGTAGGTGCCGTAGAGGTAGCCGCTGGCGGGCAGGCCGAGCCGACCGCACGGGCCGGTGGCGAGCACCACCGCGCCGGCCCGCACCGTGACGAACTCGCCGCTGCGGGTGTCGAACCCGGCGGCGCCGACCGCCCGGCCGCCGGCGGTGAGCACCCGCACCGGCATCACCCGGTTCTCGATGGTGACCCGCTCGCGCATCCGGCGCTCCCGCAGCACCCGGTAGAGCACCTTCTTGACGTCCTTGCCCTCCGGCATCGGCAGCACGTAGCTGCCCGAGCGGTGGACCTGGCGCACCTGGTAGTCGCCGTACTCGTCCTTCTCGAACTTCACGCCGTACCGCTCCAGCCGCTGCACCATGGCGAAGCCGCGGGTGGCGGTCTGCCGGACGGTGCGCTGGTCGACGATGCCGTCGTTGGCGCGGGTGATCTCGGCGACGTAGTCGTCCGGCTCGGCCCGGCCGGGGACAACGGCGTTGTTGACGCCGTCCATGCCCATCGCCAGCGCGCCCGAGTGCCGCACGTGCGCCTTCTCCAGCAGCAGCACCCGGGCTCCGGCCTCCGCCGCGCTGATCGCGGCCATCGAGCCGGCGGTGCCGCCGCCGACCACCAGCACGTCGCAGTCCAGCTGTCGCGCCCGGTCGGGGTCGGGGATCTTCATGGGCGGTGCACCTTTCCCGAAAGCGTGTCACGTGGGGTGTCCGGCAGGGCGCCGAGCCGGGCGAGCAGCCGCTCGCGCAGCGCGCGCACGGCCGGCTCGGCGCGCGCGGCGGCCTCGCGCGGGTGCGGCACGTCGTGCACGGCCGCCGTGGTCCCGCCGCCCAGCACGGCGACCCGGTCGCCGAGCAGCAGCGCCTCGTCCACGTCGTGGGTGACGAAGACGACCGTGCAGCGCTCCTTCTCCCAGACGGTGATGAGGAGCTGCTGCATCGCGGCGCGGGTCTGCGGGTCGAGCGCGCCGAACGGCTCGTCCATCAGCACCGCGCGCGGCGCGCCGACCAGGGCCCGGGCGAGCTGGACCCGCTGGCGCTGGCCGCCGGAGAGCTCGCGCGGCAGCCGCCGCTCCAGCCCGGCCAGGCCCACCCGGTGCAGCCAGCCGTCCACCGGGGCGCGCCGCTCGGACCGGGGCACGCCCCGCAGGGCGAGCGGCAGTTCGACGTTGCGGCGGACCGTGCGCCAGGGCAGCAGGGCGTCCTCCTGGAAGACCAGCGCCCGCTGGGCGTCGGGGCCGCGCAGCGGCCGCCCGTCGGCCAGCAGCTCGCCGCCGACCGGCGGCAGCAGCCCGGCCAGGGCCCGCAGCAGGGTGGACTTGCCGCCGCCGGAGGGGCCGAGCACCGCCAGCACCTCGCCGGGCTCGACCTCCAGGTCGACGCCGGTCAGCACCGGCTGCCCGGCGTGCGCGAGGGCCAGTCCGCGCGCCGTCAGTCGCAGGCTCATCCGCCGGCCCCCGCCCGCACCGGGCGCCCGGCCCGCGGCCGCTGCCCGCCCGCGGGCGGCAGCCAGGCCGTCAGCCGGCGCCCGACCAGTTCGACCGCGCCGGAGGTGGCCCACCCGAGCAGCCCGATGGTGGCCATCCCGACGAAGACGCCGGGGTAGTCGAGCACCGTGTAGGCCGACCAGGTCCGGTAGCCGACGCCGAACTGCCCGGAGACCATCTCGGCGGAGATCACGCAGATCCAGGCGACCCCGATCCCCACCGAGAGCCCGCCGACCACCCCGGGCAGCGCGCCCGGCAGCACCACGGTCCACAGCACCCGCCACCGCCCGCCGCCGAGCGTGCGCACGGCTTCCTCCCACACCGGCGGCACCGCCCGCACCGCGTGCCGGGTGGCGACCACGACCGGGAAGAAGGCCGCGACGAAGGTGATGAACACGATCCCCTGCTCGTTCTCCGGGAACAGCATGATCGCCACCGGCACCAGCGCGATCGCCGGGATCGGCCGGACCACCTCCAGCACCGGCTCCAGCAGGTCGCCGGCCCACCGGGAGCGGGCGGTCAGCACGCCGACCGCCACCCCGAGCACCGCCGCCAGCACGAAGCCGCTGCCGATCCGCCGCAGGCTGTCCGCCAGGTCCTGCCAGTACTGCCCGGTCCCGAGCTGCTGCCAGAGCGCCGCGCCGACCTGGCCCGCCGTCGGCAGGTGGTCGAACCGCAGCCACAGCCGCACCCGCTGCGCGGTCAGCAGCTGCCACAGGCCGACGAACCCGACCAGCGCACCCGCCCGCACCGCTCGCCGACGCACCGTCACGACGCCGCCACCGCTTCCTGGAAGCTCAACGGCCGGGCACCCGGGTGGGCGGACCGGTAGGCCCGCGCGCCGTCCTCGGTGGTGAAGGGCAGCAGCGCCGGTCCGTCCTGCACCCACTGGTCCTTGTCCGCGAACCACCTGGTCCCGGTCGCGGCGTCCGGCACGTAGGCCGCCCGGACCTTCCTGCCGCTGGTCTTCAGCGCGCGCAGCAGGCAGCCGGGGTCGGCCGCGGGCTGGGTGCTGTCCGCACCGTCGAACCAGATCTCGCCCGCCAGCTCCGGGTCGGTCACCGGGCGCCCGCAGACCGGGTCGGTCCCGCTGATCCGGGCCGGTTCGACGGCCGGCAGGGCGGCCCTGGCCAGGTACGAGGGGTCGACGAACGCGTCCAGGTCGAGCGCCTTGAGCACGCCGACCGACTTCAGGAACGGGACGTCCTGGCGCAGGGCGTCCAGCAGGCGGGGGTCCAGCGGGGTGGCGAAGGTGGCGATGCCGTCCGGGCCGTTGTAGAGGTGCACCACCTCCGGGGCCAGGCCGGTCACCTCGGCCACCGTGCGGCTGGCCTCCAGCGGGTGCGCGTTGAGGTACGCGGTGGCGTCGGACTGGGCCTTGAGGAAGGCGTCGACGACCTCGGGGTGCTCGGTGCCGTACTTCTGCCGGATCACCACGCCGTGCAGGGTGGGCCGGCCCAGCGCGGCGCCGTCGTACAGCAGGCGGCCGTCGCCGGCGAAGACCGCCGCGCCGGGCCAGGCGACGAACTGGGCCAGCGCGTCCACGGTGCCGGCCTTGAGCGCGGAGGCCCCGACGGCGGGCTGCTGGTTCTCCTTGTGGATGTCCCCCGCCGCGACGCCCGCCTTCGCCAGCGCCTGGATCAGGGTGCCGTCGGCGGCCGAGCCGACCGAGGTGGAGACCTTGCGGCCCTTGAGGTCGGCCAGCGTGTGCGCGGGCGAGGCGGTCGGCACCACCACGCCGTTGAGCGCGCCGAGCAGGTTGTAGCCGGTCACCGAGACCAGCCGGGTGCCCGGACCGCCGGCCTCCTGGGCGCGCGAGCCGTTGATCAGCAGCGGGTAGTCCCCCATCGAGCCGATGTCGACCTTGTCGGCGAGCATCTGCGCCGTGATCGGGGCGCCGGAGTCGTAGTCCTGCCAGCTGACCTTGTAGTGCTTGCCGTCCTGCCGGCCCAGGGCGGCGAGGCGCTGTTCGAAGTAGCCCCGGGCGCGCAGCAGGGTGCCGGCGGTGACGGTGTTGATGGTCTTGGACTGGTAGCCGACCACCACCTCGACGGTGCCGCCGGCGGCACTCGCCGAGCTGCAGGCCGTGGCGGCCGTCAGGACGGCGGCGGCGAGCAGTCTGCTGCACTGCTTCTGGACGTTGGTCATCTGACGGTTCCTCACCGGAGCAGGTAGGGCATGTTGACGGTGACCGCCCCGGTGGGGCAGCGGGCGGCGCACGGGCCGCAGTACCAGCACTCGTCCACGTGCATGGTGGCCTTGCCGGTGTCCGGGTCGATGGCCAGCGAGTCGAGCGGGCACACCTCGACGCAGAGCGTGCAGCCGTCGATGCAGAGCGAGGCGTCGATGGTCACGGGCACGTCGGACCGGTGGTCGGCGAGCGCCATGGCGGGCTCCTCAGGGGACGTCGCGCAGCAACCGGCCCTGCATGGTGATCCGGTCGCCGCGGAAGCGGATGTACTCCAGGTCGACGGGTCGGCCGTCGGCCAGGGTGGTGAGCCGCTCCAGCATCAGCAGGGCGGCGCCGTGCGGGACTTCCAGCACGGCGGCGGAGTGCGGGTCGGCGCTGACCGCCTCCAGGGTGATGTCGGCCCGGCCGAGCGGCTGCCCGGCGATCTCCTCGATCAGCCGGAAGATGTCGCGGTGGGCCAGGTCGGCGGCGTCCAGTTCGGCGCCGATGTCGGGCGCCAGGTAGGTCAGGTCGAGCGAGAGCGGCAGCCCGTTCAGCCGGCGCAGCCGCTCCACGTAGACCACGTCGGCCCCCTGCGGCAGGCCGAACCGCCGGGCGACCGGGCCCGGCGCGCGGACCGGTCCGAACGCGCGGACCTCGTTGACCACCTCGCCGTGCTCGCGCAGCGTCTCGGCGAGCCCCTTGAGCCGGTCCAGCCCGTGCGGCACCTTGTCCGCGACCACCAGCGTCCCCGAGCCCGGGACCCGGCGCACCAGGCCTTCGCCGCGCAGCAGGTCGAGCGCTTCCCGGACGGTGTTCCGGGACGCGCCGAACTCACCGGCCAACTGCTCCTCGTGGGGCAGCGGGCCGTCGCCGAACGCCTCGCTCAGCACCTGCTGCCGCAGCACGTCCGCCACCTGCCGGGCCCGGTCGGCGCGCAGTCGGCGGGTGCCGGGTCGGACGGTGTTCTCGCTGGTCATCGGCGCTGCTCCGGGCGTCGGCGGCTGGTTCGACGAGAACCCTAGGGCCAGTGCGGGCGTTCTCCCGTTGCGACCGCATTACGCCATCTGACACTCCGTCAGCACCACGCTGACCTGCGAGGCCGCGGCTGCGGCCGGCCGCCGTGCCACCGGCCCGCCGTCCCGGCGGCCACCGGGGCGGCCCCGGCCCGGTGGCCGTGCCGTCGGTCGGCGTGCCCCGGCCCGACCGGTTCCGGCGCGTGACGGCCGCACCCGCGGAGGTGACCGGCCGCCGCCGACCGACGGGCACCCGGGACCGGCCGCGCGCATGCTGGGAGCAGGGAGCCGACTCGCCGGGCCGTGCGCGCGAGCGAGCGAGTGAACGAGGGAGTGTCGCGGTGCCGTCGCAGCTGTCCGGAGCCCACGGGGGCAGTTCCGCGCTCGACGGCGTGGCCGCACTGCTGCTGTCCCCCGACGGCACCGTCACCTGGTGGTCGCGGGCCGCGACCGAGCTGCTCGGCTGGGACGGCGCGCAGGTGCTGGGCCGGCCGGCCGCCGAGCTGCTGGGCCTGGCGCTCCCCGTCGACGGCGCCGCCGCGGTCCGGCTGCGCCACCGCGCCGGACACCTGGTGGCGGCCGAGGTCCGCGCCCTGGACGCCGGCCCCGCGCCCGGCACCGTGCTGCTCCTGCTCCCCGGCACCGGGACGCAGGGCTGGGAGCAGGACTCCGCGCTCTCCCGCACCCTGCTGCACCAGGACCGGATCGCCATCGCCGAGCTCGACCGGGAGCTGCGGATCGTCCGCACCAACACCGCCTTCGACGCCCTGCGACCGGCCGGGGCCTCCGAGGACTGGTTCGGCGCCCTGACCGCCACCGACGGCACCGGGAGCGTGCGCGAGCTGCTGGCCGAGGTGGCCGGGACGGGCCGCACGGTGGTCGGCGTGACCTACCGCTGCACCGAGCCGGGCACCGACCTGACCCTGTCGCTCACCTGCTTCCGGCTGGAGGACCCGCCCGGCACGCCGGTGGGCGTGGCGGTCGCGGCGACCGACGTGCCGGAACAGCGCCGGGCGGCGCTGCGCACGGCCGAGGCGTACCGCCGCACCACCGAGCTCGGCGGCTCGCTCGACGTGGTGGCCGCCGCGCGGGAGCTGGTCGAGGTGCTGGTGCCGACCCTGGGCGAGCTGGCCAGCGTGGACCTGCCCGACTACGTGCTGCAGGGCCAGGACCCGCCGCTCGGCTACCCGGGCGCGATCGCCTCCGCGCCGCGCCGGGTGGCCGCGAAGTCCGCCGACGGCCACTGGCCGCTCCCGCTGGTGCAGGTGGGCGAGCCGGTGCCGGTGATGCCCGAGCTGCCCGAGACCGCGGCGATCGCGGTGGGCGGGGTGATCCGCTACGACCGGGAGGCGGGCCTGCGGATGCTCGGGCACGACCCCGTCCTGCTGGCCCGGCTGATGCCCGAGCGGATGCGCACCGCGCTCGGCTGCCCGCTCTACCACCGCAGTCGGCTCTTCGGCTTCGTGCTGGTCTACCGCACCCGCGACGAGGCGCCGTTCGACCACAACGACACCACCCTGCTGCAGGACCTGTGCCACCGCACCGCCGTGGCGCTGGACAACGCCTTCCGCTACACCCGCGAGCACCAGACCGCGGTCGTGCTGCAGCGCAGCCTGCTGCCGCCGGCGGCCACCGAGAGCACCGCCTGCGAGACCGCGGGCGCCTACCTGCCGGCCGGCGGCAGCCCGAGCGTGGGCGGCGACTGGTACGACGCCTTCCCGCTCTCCTCGGCGCGGACGGCGCTGGTCATCGGGGACGTGATCGGGCACGGGCTGGCCGCCACGGCCACCATGGCCCGGCTGCGCACCGCGGTGCAGACGCTGGCCGAGCTCGACCTGCCGCCGGACGAGCTGCTGACCCGGCTGGACGACCTGGTGACCCGGATCGGGGCCGAGGCCGACCAGCCGGACACCGTCGGCGCCTCCTGCCTGTTCGCGGTGTACGACCCGGTGCGCCGCGAGCTGCAGGCCGCCAGCGCCGGCCATCCGCCGCCCGCGGTGGTGCTGCCGGACGGCGCGGCGGAGTTCCTGCCGGTGGTGCCCGGACCGCCGCTCGGCGTGGGCGACAACCCGTTCGAGGTCTGCCGGGTCACCCTGCCGCCCGGCAGCGTGCTGGCCCTGTTCACCAACGGGCTGGTCGGCCGGGACCTGGACACCGGGATGCCGCGGCTGCTCACCGTGCTGGGCGAGGTCTGCCGGCCGGGGCAGAAGCTGGACGACCTCGGGGCCGAGGTCCTCGGCCGGCACCCCGCGGCGGAGCGGCCGGACGACGACGTGACGCTGCTGCTCGCCCGCACCCGTTCGGTGCTGGAGCAGGACACCGCGGTCTGGGAGTACCCGGCCGACCTGGCGCAGGTGCAGACCGCCCGCGCCGACGTCACCGCCCAACTGGCCGCCTGGGACTTGGCCGAGCAGGCGTTCGCCACCGAGCTGATGGTCAGTGAGCTGGTCACCAACGCGATCCGGTACGCGGGCGGGCCGGTGGTGCTGCGGCTGATCCGGGCCCGGGCGCTGGTCTGCGAGGTCTCCGACCCGAGCAACACCCAGCCCCGGCTGCGGCGCGCCCTGGACACCGATGAGGGCGGTCGCGGCCTCTTCCTGGTCGCCCAGCTCTCCGACCGCTGGGGCTGCCGCTACGGCGCGAGCGGCAAGACCATCTGGACCGAGCAGGCGCTGCCGACCTGACGGCCCACCGGGCCCGGACCGAGCAGGCGCCGCCGACCCGACGGCCCACCGGGCCCGGACCGAGCAGGCGCCGCCGACCCGACGGCCCACCGGGTCCGACCCGAGCAGGCGCCGCCGACCCGACGGCCCACCGGGCCCGGGCGGCCGTCAGGGCCCGCCCGGATCGGGGTCCCGGGCCAGGGCGAGCAGGATCGCCCTGGCTGCCGCGTCGTTCTGACGGAAGGCCGGGGCGTTGGTCCCGGGGCGGGCGAAGGCCGCCTGGGCCCGGCCGGTGGTGTGCGGACCGAGGGCACGGCGGCGCGGGTGCGGGGCGCCGCCCAGGCTGGGGTCGAGCAGGCGGCCGTCGGCCGGGCTGACCGCGACCAGCCCGGACCGGTGGGTGCCGGTGGCGTCCGTGACCGTTTCCAGCGCGATCTCGCCGGCCCGCAGCAGTCCGCGCAGCACCGGGTCGTCGGTGCGGGCCGTGTCGTGGCGCGGCAGGTGGGCCTCGATCAGCGCGCCGGCCCGCACCCGGTGCCCGGGCACGCTCGGGCTGGTGGCCAGGAAGCTGCCGCTCGCCTCGTCGGCGGTGACCCGCAGGTCCGCGCCGAGGAAGCGCACCACGCCCGCCGCCTCCAGCGCCAGCAGCTGGCGCAGCCGGAAGCCGGGCGGGCCGGAGGCCAGGAAGTTGAAGAAGCCGCTCCACCAGCCGTCGACCTCGCGGGCCAGCGAGCGGGCGCTGAACCGCCCCGCCGCGACCAGGCGCGGCAGCTGGCCGAAGAGCGAGAGCAGGGCCAGGAAGGCGCCCAGGTCGGCACTGTGCCCGGGGTCGTGGCGCCGCTCGGTGTCCTCGGCGACGTACTCCCGCAGGTGCTTGTGCAGGTGGTCGACGGAGTCGAACGCGAGCCCGGCCAGCGGCCGGTCCAGCGCCTCGAAGTCCAGCCGGTCGGCCGGGTCGGGGACCGCCGCGGCCACCAGGAGGGCCAGGGTCGGCGCGTACCAGTCCAGCCGGTCGTAGGCGGCCAGGAAGTCCGGCCAGGGCACGGTGGTGCGCTCGGGGTGGGCGTGGAACAGCTCGTGGTAGTGGCCGAAGCCGATCTCCTTGGCCATCAGCGGCCAGACGTCGCGCCGCAGTTCGAGGGGGTGCGGCCGGGCGAGCAGCTCGTCCACGACGGCGGCGCCGAAGTACCGCGGCAGCGGTGCGGGCGGCCCCTGCAGGCGGTAGCCGGTCTTGGCGTGGTAGGGCACGCCGCGCCGCGAGCCCACGTGCAGCACGGGTTCGCGCCCCGAGGGGTGGTACACCAGCTCGCCGCCCGTCTCCTCGAACCGGCCGCCGCGGCCCTCGGTGAGCAGCGCCATCAGGTCGACGAAGGCCAGCCCGAAGCCGCGCACGATCACCGGCTCGCCCGGGGCGAGCCCGGACAGGTCGACGTCCGAGGTGAACGCGGGCGGCAGGTGGAACAGCCCGTGCCGGGCCGCGAAGTCCGCCATCGCCCGGTGCGGGGCGGGCACCGCCGAGCCCAGGTGGCCCAGGGTCAGCACCACCTGGTCCGCCAGCAGCGTGGTGTTGGTCAGCCGCACCTGCTGCGGGCCGTCCACCGGACCGCTGACCGAGAGCGCGGCGGCCCGGTGGACGGTGACCGTGAGGCGCGGCGGCCGGCGGGCCAGCGTGCGCCGGAACGCCCAGTCCAGGTAGGCGCTCTGCACCCGCCGGGTCGGGAAGTCGGTGGGCGCCAACGCGGCCAGCTCGGCCGCCACCGCGGGGTCCGGCTCGGGCGCGTTGGGCGCGAACTCGGCCGCGTGCGGCGCCCAGTCGGCCAGCGAGGGGCCCGGGTCGACCGGGCCCTCGACGGTCGAGCTCGCGTCCGTGAAGACCGTGACGTCCTCGGCCATCGAATTCATCCGCAGCAGCCCGGACTGCTCGTGCCGCCAGATCCGGCCGCCGCCCGGCGGGTACGGGTCGACCAGGTGCACGTGCAGGCTCCGGTGGGCCGGCAGCAGCGCGGCGTTGGCCACGATCCGTTCCAGCAGCCCGGCGCCGCGCGGCCCGGCGCCGACGATCACCAGGGTGCTCACGCGGCACCGCCGGGGCGCCGGCCGCGCGCGAAGTACCGCTCCAGGTAGTGCTGTCCGACCGCCAGGACGCCGGTGAGCACCAGGTACCACAGGGTCGCCACCAGCAGCAGCGGGATGATCTGGTAGGTCTGGTTGTAGATCAGCTGGACCGAGTAGAGCAGGTCGTGCACCGCGAGCACGCTGACGATGCTGGTGCCCTTGAGCGCGCCGATCAGCATGTTGCCCGCGGCGGGCACGATGGAGCGCATCGCCTGCGGCAGCACGATCCGGCGCAGCACCCGCACCCGCCCGAGCCCGAGTGCCTGGGCCGCCTCCAGCTGGCCGCGTTCGACCGAGAGGATCCCGCCGCGCACCACCTCGGCGGCGAACGCCGCCTCCAGCAGGGTGAGTCCGATCACGGCGGTGACGGTGGGGCCGAGCAGGTTCACCGTCCTCGCGTGCAGCAGCTCCGGCCCGCCGAAGGGCAGCCGCAGGCTCAGCGTCGGGTAGAGCGCGCCGATGTTGAAGAAGAACAGCAGCTGGACCAGCGGCGGGGTCGACCGGAACACCCAGATGTAGGCCCAACTGACCGACTTCAACACCGGATTGGCCGACATCCGGCCGACCGCCAGCAGGGTGCCGAGGACGAAGCCCAGGGCGAGCGTGGCGGCGGTCAGCCAGAGCGTCAGCGCCAGCCCGTCGAGGACGGCGGCCGAGGTGAAGTAGCGTCCGACCACGGCCCATTGGAAGGCGGCGTTGCGGACCAGGGACTGCAGCGCGACCGCCACCAGCAGCAGGACGAGCGCGGCGGCCAGCAGCCGGCCGGGGCGGCGCCGCGCGACGATCGGCGTGCCGGGATCGGGGCCGGGATCGGGAGCGGCGGTGGCGGTGGCGGGCAGGACGTCCTGCGGGGTGGCCATGAGGGCGTTCTCCAGGGCGGCGGGGCGGACACACGGGCTGCCGTCACGGCTCCCGCGCCCCTCAACGCGGCCGGGCCCCGGGCCCGTTGCTCACTCGCTCCGCCCACGATCCTAGGCGGGTCGCGGCGGGCGCTGTCAAGCCGCC
>NZ_JBHYKG010000103.1:0-26250 GCF_042741245.1 Kitasatospora sp. NPDC058965 | reverse complement strand
GCCTCGGCGCCGGGGGCCGGCGCACCGGTGCGGGGCGGCACTGCGGCGGCCGGGTCCGCCGCCCGGCCGGCCGGGACCCGGGGCAGCCGGGGCGCACCCGCGGCGGTGCCGGGGGCCGGCGTGGCGGCGCCGGCGGCGGGCGGCTCGCCCGGACCCGACGGAGTGTCAGCCTGGGCGGCCTCGGACTGCCGCTCACCGGCGTCCGCCGGCTCGGCGGCCGAACGGTTGGCCAGGGAGGGCGACAACGCCATCCCCCCGGTGGTGCGGAACAGCTCGTCGGCGCCCGGGAGGCTCACTCGACGGGGCGGCACCGGTCGAGCACCTCCCTGGCGAGCTGGCGGTAGGCGGCGGCGCCCACCGAGTTGGTCGCGTACGTGGTGATCGGCTCGCCGGCCACGGTGGTCTCGGGGAACCGGACGGTCCGTCCGATGACGGTGTGGAAGACGTGCTCGCCGAAGGCCTCGACCACCCGGGCCAGCACCTCGCGGCTGTGCACCGTGCGCGAGTCGTACATGGTGGCCAGGATGCCGTCCAGGCGCAGCTCGGGGTTGAGCCGCTCGCAGACCTTCTCGATCGTCTCGGTCAGCAGCGCCACACCGCGCAGCGCGAAGAACTCGCACTCCAGCGGCACGATCACGCTGTGAGCCGCCGTCAGCGCATTGACCGTCAGCAGGCCCAGCGAGGGCTGGCAGTCGATGATGACGAAGTCGTAGTCCGGCAGCAGCGGCTTGAGCGCGCGGGCCAGCGCCGACTCCCGGGCCACCTCGCTGACCAGCTGCACCTCGGCGGCCGACAGGTCGATGTTGGAGGGCAGCAGGTCCATGCCGGGCACGGCGGTCTTCAGCAGCACCTCGTCGGCCGTCAGACCCCGCTCCATGAGCAGGTTGTAGACCGTGACGTCGAGTTCCATCGGGTTGACCCCGAGGCCCACCGACAGGGCGCCCTGCGGGTCGAAGTCGACCAGCAGCACCCGGCGGCCGTACTCGGCCAGCGCGGCGCCGAGGTTGATGGTGGACGTGGTCTTGCCGACCCCGCCCTTCTGGTTGCACATCGCGATGATCTGCGCGGGGCCGTGCTCGGCCAGCGGCGCGGGGATCGGGAAGTACGGCAGCGGGCGGCCGGTCGGGCCGATCCGCTCGCGGCGCTGCCGGGCCGCGTCCGGGGCCAGGGTGGCCGCGTACTCCGGATCGGGCTCGTACTCCGCGTCCGGGTCGTCGTAGGGGCCGTAGGCGAACTCGGCGTAGCCGAGGCCCTGGGCGGACAGGTCGGCGTCGTACACGGCCTGCGCGGCCGCGGCCTGGCGGGCTTCGAAGGTGCGCACGGCTACCGTGCCGATCTCGCTCGCTCCGACAGTGGAAAGTACGGCCCCGGTGTCGTCGGTCGCCGGTCCGGAGACGTGCTCCGCCAGTCCTGGCTGACCACCCCCGGGAGCAATTGTCGACTCATTCACAAGTCGTCTTACCTCCTTGGGCATCCAGGGCATTATGTCGATTCGTCAGCCTGACACCATGCCGACGGTTTGCGACTCTAGGCCGTTCCGGGCGTTCGCAGCAACACAATCCACGGTAGTGGGCCCGATGTGTCGGCCGTCCTCCCGGGTTCTGTCAAGGGGTGACGAGGGGTCGGGTGACCCGACCCGTACCGGATTGACGCATGCCGAGGCCCCCGGTCGGCGAATGCCGAACGGGGGCCTCGGGCAGCTGTCCGCCCCGCCTGTCACGGCGTCAGGGCGTGGGTCGGCACCACGTGGTGGGCCGCCGGCCGCGGTCTCAGGCGAGCACGCTCTCCAGCTCGACGGCCGGCAGGCCGAAGGCCTCGGCGACCGCGGCGTAGGTGATCTGGCCCTCGTGCACGTTCAGGCCCTTGGCCAGCGCGGCGTCGCGGCGCAGCGCCTCCTTCCACCCGCGGTTCGCCAGCTCGACCACGTACGGCAGGGTGGCGTTGGTCAGCGCGTAGGTGGAGGTGTTCGGCACCGCACCCGGCATGTTGGCCACGCAGTAGAAGACCGAGTCGTGCACCTGGAAGGTCGGCTCGGCGTGGGTGGTCGGGTGCGAGTCCTCGAAGCAGCCGCCCTGGTCGATGGCGATGTCCACCAGGACCGAGCCCGGCTTCATCCGGGAGACCAGCTCGTTGGTGACCAGCTTGGGGGCCTTGGCGCCCGGGATCAGCACGGCGCCGATCACCAGGTCGGCCTCGATCACGGCCTTCTCCAGCTCGAAGGAGTTGGACATGATGGCCTTGATCCTGGTGCCGAAGATCTTGTCGGCCTCGCGCAGCTTGTTGATGTCGCGGTCCAGCAGGGTCACCTCGTAGCCCATGCCGATCGCGATGGTGGCCGCGTGCCAGCCGGAGACGCCGCCGCCGATCACCACGGCCTTGGCCGGGTGGGTGCCGGGCACGCCACCGGGCAGCACGCCGCGGCCGCCGGCCGGGCGCATCAGGTGGTACGAGCCGACCTGCGGGGCCAGCCGGCCCGCGACCTCGGACATCGGGGCGAGCAGCGGCAGCGCGCCGTTGCCCAGCTGCACGGTCTCGTAGGCGATCGCGGTGGTGCCGGAGGCGACCAGCGCGTCGGTGCCGGCCCGGTCGGCCGCCAGGTGCAGGTAGGTGAAGAGGGTCTGGCCCTTGCGCAGCCGGTGGTACTCCTGCGCGATCGGCTCCTTGACCTTCAGCAGCAGGTCGGCGGTGGCCCACACCTCGTCGGCGGTGGGGAGGATGGTGGCGCCGGCGGCCACGTACTCCTCGTTCGGGATGGAGGAGCCGACACCGGCGCCGTCCTCGATGTAGACCTCGTGGCCGTTCCGGACCAGCTCATGCACGCCGGCCGGCGTGATGGCCACGCGGTACTCGTGGTTCTTGACCTCGCGGGGGATGCCGACCTTGGTCACGGTTAAACACGTCCCTCTTGCCATGGGAGTCCCAACCGGAGGAAGACCGGTGGGCGCGCGCGGACATGCCTCCGGCCGGGCCGGGGCACGCTGCTCTGCGCGACTAAGTCGAGTGTAATGAAGCCCAGCGCATCCGTCAGCCTTCCAATCTGACCAAATATGCTGGAGCCATTGGCAGATTCGTAGGCTTGATGTGGAGCCTTCCTGGCAAAACGCCTCGCAACGGGCAAATCTCCCATACAGCGCAAGGGCTACCGCAAGTACGCCTGTGGGCCGCGTCGGGTTCACGGCCCGTTCGCCGCATGTGCGCCGCCGCGCGCCCCCTGACGAGCCGCGCGCGCCGCCCCGGGGCACCGTCGGTCCCGGTCAGCCCAGCTGTTCCAAGGCCCGGCCGACCGCCGCGATCCCGCGCTCGTCCCCCACCCGGCGCAGCAGTGCGAGCGCCGCCCGGTACTCGCGCGCCGCCTCCTGGCGGCGGTGCTGGGCCAGGTGCGCCTCGGCGATCCGGCTCAGCAGCCGGGCCTGACCGGCCGCGTCGTCCAGGCCCTGGCGCAGCGCGAGCGCCCGCCCGTACGCGTCGGCGGCCCGCACCGGGTCGCCCAGCGCCCGGCGGCACTCGCCCACCCCCTCCAGCGAGCGGGCCGCGGCCGCCTCGTCCAGCGGGTCGCGGGTGTGCCCGAGCGCCGCCCGGTACTGCTCGGCCGCCGCCTCCCACTGCCCGGCGGCCACCCGCAGCTCGGCCAGGTTGACCAGCGCGGCCGCCGCCCGGCGCGGCGCGCCCTGCCGCTCGGCCAGCGCCAGCACCGCCCGGTGCAGCCGGTACGCACCGCCGGCCGGCAGCCCGTCCGGGCCGGCCAGCGGCAGCGTGCGCAGCAGCGCGCCGACCAGCCGCCCCGCCGAACCGTCCAGGTCCCCGGCCCCGACCGCCCGCTCCACCGCGTCCAGCAGCCACTCCCGCTCCGCCACCAGCCAGTGGCCCGCGTGCGCGGCGGTGCGCAGCCGCAGCGGTCCGGGCAGCGGCTCGGGCGCCTCGACGGTGCGGTCCAGCAGCGCCCGGGCCGACTCCACCAGCCGGACCAGCCGCTCCAGCAGCCGGGCCCGGGCCAGCTGCTGCTCGCCCGGCCGGTCCAGCCGGGTGCGCTGCGCGGTCAGCTCGGCACTGAACCGGGCCGGCACCCGGTAGCGCGGCGTCCCGTCGGGGCCGGGCCCCTGCTCGTCCAGCAGCTCGGCCTCGCCCAGCGCGCGCAGCCCGGCCGCCGCCTCGGGGGCCGGGCAGCCGGCCAGGGCGGAGGCGGAGCGCAGGTCCACCCGGCCGTCCGGGGCGAGCGTGAGCATCCGCAGCAGCCGCGCCTGGGCCACCGGCAGCGCGCGGTAGCGCAGCGTCAGGGCGGCCACCAGCGGCTCGTCCTCGCCGTCGCCGTCCGGGCGCAGCGCGGCCTCGCGCAGCGCCCGGACCGCCTGCGGCACCGCCGCCTTAGGGTGCGCCCGCAGCCAGCCGGCCAGCAGCCGCAGCGGGGCGGGCCGCCCGGCGCAGGCCTCGGCCAGCTCGGCCGCGCCCACCGGGTCGCACCCGATCCGGGTGCCGCCGACCAGGCCGGTGAGCAGGTCGACGGCGGCCGTCTCGTCCAGCCCGCGCAGGATCACCGGGTCCACCGGGAACCGCGGGGCCAGCGCGGTGAGCGGCCCGGCGGTGACCGCGAGCACCGTGCAGCGCGGCTCCTCGGGCAGCAGCGGGGCCAGGTGCTCGGCGTCCGGCACGTCGTCCAGCAGCAGGAGCGTGTCCCGGCCCCGCAACGCCGCGCGCAGCTCGGCGCAGGCCGGGTCCTCGCCCGCGTCGGGCGCGGGCAGCGCCCGGCTGGTCAGGCCGAGCTGGGCCAGCAGCCGGCGGGCCACCGCGCCGGGCGGGTGCGCGGTGCCGTCCGGCGCGGCCAGGTGGGCGGCCAGCAGCCGGCGCCCGCCGAGCGAGGTGCGGGCGAAGTGGCGGGCCAGCGCGCTGCGGCCGGAGCCCGGGCGTCCGGTCACCAGCAGCACCCGGCAGCCGTCCGCGACCGGGGCGGCGGCGCGCCCGCGCAGCGCCGCCAGCTCGGCGGACCGCCCGGCGAAGGGTTCCGGGCCGGGCGGCAGACCGGGCACCTGCTCCGGGGAGTCCGGGCGCTCCGCCACCGCCGCCGTCTTCCTCGCCACCAGTGCCACTCCCGACCCAGTCGCCCGCCAACCCGTCAGCGAAGCGTAGTTCGGTTCGACCCCGCTGCCGAGGGGACACCGGTACGACGAGGTGCCCGATCACCCGACCGGCGCAGGTGCTACGGCAGGTCGAACGGCCGGGCCGGCCACGGGGCGTCGGCCGGGCGCAGCGCGTCCGGACCGGCTCCGGTCAGCGCCGCGTGCAGCGCCAGGGTCCCGGTGACCAGGGTCGGGTTGTGCAGCTCGCCGGCCAGCAGCCGCTCGATCAGCTCCGCCACCGGCACCCGGGCGGTCTCGATCTCCTGCTCCTCGCCGCCGGCCTCGTAGCGCTCCCCCTCCGCCTCGGCCAGGTCGGTGGCCAGGAAGATCCGCAGCGCCTCGTTGCTGCCGCCGGGCGAGGTGTAGATGTCGACCAGCACCCGCCACTGGCCCGCCTTGCAGTACGCCTCCTCGAACAGCTCGCGCTGGGCGGCGTGCAGCGGGTTCTCCCCGGGCACGTCCAGCAGCCCGGCCGGCAGCTCCCAGAGCCGCTGGCGCACCGGGTGGCGGTACTGGCGCACCAGCAGCACCCGCTGCTGCGCGTCCAGCGCGAGCACCGCCACCGACCCGGGATGGGTCTGGTAGTCCCGGCGGGCGTACGACCCGTCCGGCATCAGCACCTCGTCGCTGCGCACCCCGGTGACCCGGCCCTGGAACGGCTGGCTGGCGGAGCGGACCGCCCACTCCTCGGCGACGTCCTCGATCATGCCGACACTCCCCTTCTCGTCAGTACGACACAATCTAACGCCGAACGGCGGCCGCCCGGTGAACAACCGGGCGACCGCCGTCCGACATCCGTACCCGCCGGACCGCGTGCGGTCCTACTGGGCGTCGGTCTTGATCTTGATGGCCGCCGCCACCAGTCCGGCGAAGAGCGGGTGCGGGCGGGTCGGGCGGGACTTCAGCTCCGGGTGCGCCTGGGTGGCGACCAGGTAGGGGTGCACCTCGCGCGGGTACTCCACGTACTCCACCAGGTCGCCCTTGGGCGACAGGCCGGAGAACTGCAGCCCGGTCTTCTCCAGGTCGGCCCGGTAGGCGTTGTTGACCTCGTAGCGGTGCCGGTGGCGCTCCTCCACGTACTGCTCGCCGGCGTAGACCTCGCGCACGATCGAGCCCTCGGCCAGCTTGGCCGGGTACAGGCCCAGGCGCATGGTGCCGCCCAGGTCGCCCTTGCCGTCCACGATCGCCAGCTGCTCGGCCATGGTGGAGATCACCGGGTGCGCCGCGGCCGGGTCGAACTCGGTCGAGTTCGCCTCCGGCAGGCCGGCCAGGTTGCGGGCCGCCTCGATCACCACGCACTGCAGGCCCAGGCACAGGCCCAGCAGCGGCACCTTGTTCTCGCGGGCGAAGGTGATCGCACCGACCTTGCCGTTGACACCGCGGTCGCCGAAGCCGCCGGGGATGCAGATCGCGTCCACGTCGCCCAGCTGCTCGCGGGCGCCCTCGGGGGTCTCGCAGTCGTCCGAGGTGACCCACTTGATCTCGACCCGGGCGTTGTTGGCGAAGCCGCCGGCGCGCAGCGCCTCGGTCACCGACAGGTAGGCGTCCGGCAGGTCGATGTACTTGCCGACCAGGGCGACCTTGACGATGTGCTGGGGCTCGTGGACCCGGCGCAGCAGGTCGTCCCAGGTGGTCCAGTCGACGTCGCGGAACGGCAGGTCGAGCCGGCGCACCACGTAGGCGTCCAGGCCCTCGCCGTGCAGCACCTTGGGGATGTCGTAGATCGACTTGGCGTCGATGGCCGCGACCACGGCCTCCTCGTCCACGTCGCACATCAGCGAGATCTTGCGCTTGATCGCCTGCGGCACCTCGCGGTCGGCGCGCAGCACGATCGCGTCGGGCTGGATGCCGATGTTGCGCAGCGCGGCCACCGAGTGCTGGGTGGGCTTGGTCTTCAGCTCGCCGGACGGGCCGATGTACGGCAGCAGCGAGACGTGCACGAAGAAGACGTTGTCCCGGCCGACCTCGTGGCGCACCTGGCGGACGGCCTCCAGGAACGGCAGCGACTCGATGTCGCCGACGGTGCCGCCGACCTCGGTGATCACCACGTCCACGTCCTCGGTCGCCATCCGGCGGATCCGGGACTTGATCTCGTTGGTGATGTGCGGGATCACCTGGACGGTGTCGCCCAGGTACTCGCCGCGCCGCTCCTTGGCGATCACCGTCGAGTACACCTGGCCGGTGGTGACGTTGGCCGAACCGTGCAGGTTGGTGTCCAGGAACCGCTCGTAGTGGCCGATGTCCAGGTCGGTCTCGGCGCCGTCGTCGGTGACGAAGACCTCACCGTGCTGGAACGGGTTCATGGTGCCCGGGTCCACGTTCAGGTACGGGTCGAGCTTCTGCATCGTCACCCGCAGGCCGCGGGCCTTGAGCAGGGCACCGAGGCTGGAGGCGGTGAGCCCCTTGCCGAGCGATGAGGCGACACCCCCGGTGACGAAGAGGTGCTTGGTCGTCACGGCGCGGCCGTTCGCCGCCTTGCCGGAATGGGGCTGTGCCAAGAGGGGGCTCCCGTGGGTCGCATGTCGAGGATGACGCTGGTGGAGGCGGACACGCCGCGCACGACCGGCCGTCGGCCGGGGTCGTCAGTCAGCGGGTCCGGGGCGGTTGATCCCACCAGTCCACGGGGTACCAGGGTATCAGCGAGCCGGGGGGCACGCGGTCGCACACCTGCCCACTGGTCCTCTCGGGTGATCCGGTCCCCGCGGGCGGGTCGTGACGGATCAGCCCGGGATGACCCGGAATGATCACCACCGGATCCCCCGTTCAACCGCCGCGCTGGCCCGGCCGGGCTACTTTCCGCCCGAACGCCTGGGCAGACGGCGGTACCTGCTTCTTTCCGCGTGCTGAGCCCCTCGCGTCCGTCGTATCCTGCACGGACGCATCGCCGACAGCAGAGCACGCCGAGGACGAGGGGTCCGGACGACACCTCTCCGTCCCCGATGCGCGACCGGACTCCCCCGCACCACCCGTTCTCCAAGCAGTGCCCAGGCCAGGAGCCCACCCCCAGGCTCCAGCGCGGCCCGACTCCGGCCCACCGCCACCAGCGGGCGCCGGGCGGCCGGCCCGGGCCCCGCGTCCCCCACCCGGCCCGCAGTGTCCCCGCTCTCGCCCCGGTCGGCGACCGCCGAGCACTACCGCGAACTGGAGATTCACGTGGCCGGCCGTATCGAGGACTACGCACTCATCGGGGACATGCAGACCGCAGCCCTGGTCAGCAGAGACGGAGCCGTGGACTGGCTCTGCCTGCCCCGATTCGACTCCCCGGCCGTCTTCGCCGGCCTGCTGGGCACCGATGAACACGGCTTCTGGCGGATCGGCCCCGCCGAGGCGGCTCCCGCCACCACCCCCGCGCCCACCGCGCCGGCGCAGCGCGCCCCTTTCACCGATACGGGTGACCTGAAGGCGGTGCCGAGCAGTGCCGCCGCACCCGCCGTGCCGGCCGACCGGCGCCGCTACCGGGGCGACTCGCTGATCCTGGAGCAGGAGTGGGACACCCCGCGGGGCACCGTGCGGGTGACCGACTTCATGCCGCCGCGGCACCTGAGCGAGCAGGCGCCGGTGCCGCAGATGATCCGGATCGTGGAGGGCGTCTCCGGCCGGGTGCGGATGCGCTCGGCGCTGCGGATGCGGTTCAGCTACGGCAAGGTCGTCCCCTGGGTGCACCGGGTGGAGCAGCCCGACGGCGGGCACCGCACGGTCGCGGTGGCCGGCCCCGACTCGGTCTGGCTGGACGGCGCCGCCGAGACCTACGGGCGGGACCTGACCACCTACGCGGACTTCACCGTGGCGGCCGGCGAGCGGGTCACCTTCGCGCTCACCTGGCAGCACTCCCACCTGGCCCCGCCGGAGGTCCCCGACCCGGCCGCCTCGCTCGCGCTGACCGAGGAGTTCTGGCGGGACTGGGTCTCCCAGTGCACCTACCAGGGCCCCTACCGGGACGCCGTGGTGCGCTCGCTGATCACCCTCAAGGCGCTCACCTACGCCCCCACCGGCGGCATCGTGGCCGCCCCCACCACCTCGCTGCCCGAGGACATCGGCGGCGAGCGCAACTGGGACTACCGGTACACCTGGCTGCGCGACGCGGCCATCACGCTCTCCTCGCTGCTGCGCACCGGCTACCGCGAGGAGGCCCGGGCCTGGCGCGAGTGGCTGCTGCGCGCGGTCGCCGGCGACCCGGAGAACCTGCAGATCATGTACTCCATCACCGGCCAGCGCGAGCTCACCGAGACCGCGCTGGACTGGCTGCCCGGCTACGAGGGCTCGACCCCGGTCCGGGTCGGCAACGGCGCGGCCGGCCAGCTCCAGCTGGACGTCTACGGCGAGGTCGTGGAGGCGCTCTACCTAGCCCAGATGACCGGCCTGTCCCGGAGCGACCACGCCCACCTGCTCCAGCTGCGCCTGATCAGCTACCTGGAGGAGCACTGGAAGGCCCCGGACGAGGGCATCTGGGAGGTGCGCGGCCCGCGCCGCCACTTCGTCCACTCCAAGGTGATGGCCTGGGTCGCGGTGGACCGCACCATCAAGCTGATCGAGCAGACCGAGGCCGAGGGCCCGCTGGAGCGCTGGCGGGCGCTGCGCGAGGAGATCCACGCGGACGTCTGCGAGAAGGGCTACGACCCGGAGCGCAACACCTTCACCCAGTACTACGGCGGCCAGGAGCTGGACGCCTCGCTGCTGCTGATCCCGCAGGTCGGGTTCCTGCCGCCGGACGACAAGCGGGTGATCGGGACCATCGAGGCGATCCAGCGCGAGCTGTCCACCGAGGACGGGTTCGTGCTGCGCTACCCGACCCACGACGACGTCCAGGGGGACGCCACCAAGAACGTGGACGGCCTGTCGGGGCACGAGGGGGCGTTCCTGGCCTGCTCGTTCTGGCTGGCCGACGACCTGGCGATGATCGGGCGGGTGGCCGAGGCGCGCGAGCTGTTCGAGAAGCTGCTGGCCCTGCGCAACGACCTCGGGCTGCTGGCCGAGGAGTGGGACCCGCGGCTGAAGCGCCAGGTGGGCAACTTCCCGCAGGCCTTCAGCCACGTGCCGCTGATCGACACCGCGCTGCGGCTGACCGCCTGCGGCGCGGCCTACCTGGCCCCGCAGGCGCAGCCGGCCGGCCGGGTGGTCCGCCAGGCGGTCTGAGCGCGGATCCGGGCCCGCGGACCGCGGGCCCGGTGCTCACTCAGCGCCGCTGCACCAGCTCGTCGTAGGTGCTCAGCACCTGGGCCACGGTGGCGGCCTCGTCCGGCCAGGTCTCGGCCTGGACCGGACCGGCCTTGGTCAGCGCGGCCCGGCGCGCCGGGTCGTCCAGCAGCTCGCGCACCGCGCGGCCCAGCGCCGCCGGATCGCCCGGCGGGACCAGCACGGCCGCGTCCCCGACCAGCTCCGGGATGCCGCCCACCGCGGTGGCCACCAGCGGCACCCCGGCCCGCAGCGCCTCCTGGGCCACCGCCGAGCGGGCCTCCCAGCGGCTGCTGATCACCACCGCGTCGGCGGCCGCCAGCAGGGCGGGCACGTCGGTGCGGTGGCCCAGCAGGCGCACCGGCAGTTGCTCGGCGGCGATCCGCTCGCGCAGCGCGCCGGCCTCCGGGCCGTCCCCCGCCAGCAGCACCAGCGGGTCGGGCCCGGCCCCGGGCAGCTCCCGGGAGGCGTCCAGCAGCTGTCCGAAGCCCTTGTGCGGCACCAGCCGGCCGATCGCCAGCACCAGCGGCCGCTGCTGCCCGGCGCCGAGCAGCTCGGCCCGCACCGCATCCCGCTCGTCCGCCGCCGAGGCCAGCGGCGGAGCCGCCACCGGGCCGAGCCGGGCGTCGGTGGCGCCCAGCTCGCGGGCGCGGGCCACCAGGTCCGAGGAGGCCCCCAGCACCAGGTCGGCGGCCCGCGCCACCCGACGTTCCATCAGCCGCTGCCAGCGCCGCTCCAGCCCGGTGGCCAGCAGCGCGTGATGGAACGTCACCACCAGCGGGGTCTCCGGACGCAGCCCGGGCAGCCGGCCCGCGGTGCGCAGCGCCAGGTCGGAGAGCAGCCCGGCCCGCAGCCCGTGCGCGTGCACCAGGTCGGCCCCGGTGAACGCGCGGCGCAGCTCGCCGATCGCGGTGGCGTCGCTGGTCACCGCGGCGGTCGGGGTGATCTCCACCGGGTGGAAGACCGCCCCGGTGCGGGAGAACGCGAAGAGCGCGTCCGACTCGGCCGGTGCACAGAGCGTCACCTTCACGCCGTGCGCGGTCAGTCCCCGCGCGAGCGAGCGCACGTGCGCGCCGATCCCGCCGCTGCCCGCGGAGAGCACCAGCACCACGTGCAGCTGGCCCGCCTCCGGGCCGGCCGCGCCGCCACGGGCGGGGGAAAGGTCCACGTCGTCTCGCTCCGACTCGCTACTGGGTACCCGCATTGGGAAAACGATAGGTGCTGGTCAGCCCTCCCGGGGAGAGCGGGCTGCGGCCAACAGCTCCTCGGCATGCGCACGGCCCAGCTCGGAGTCCTCCAAACCGGCGAGCATCCGCGAGAGTTCACGTACTCGCTCCTCGTCGGTCAACGTCTTGACCCCGCTCCGGGTGACGGTGCCGTCGTTGGTCTTCTCCACCACCAGGTGCCGGTCGGCGAAGGCCGCCACCTGCGGCAGGTGGGTGACGACCACGACCTGGGCGGACCGGGCCAGCTTGGCCAGCCGGCGGCCGATCTCCACCGCCGCCTTGCCGCCCACGCCCGCGTCCACCTCGTCGAACAGGTAGGTCGGCACCGGGTCGGCACCGGCGAAGACCACCTCGACGGCCAGCATCACCCGGGACAGCTCGCCGCCGGAGGCCCCCTTGGCGATCGGGCGCGGCGCGGCGCCCGGGTGCGGGGCCAGCAGCACCTCGACCTCGTCCACCCCGTGCGGGCCGTAGGCCACGGTGCGGCCGTCCAGGTCCAGACCGTCCGGGTCGTCCAGCCGGGACAGCTCGAAGGTCACCCGGGCGTGCGGCATGGCCAGTTCGGTCAGCTCGGCGGAGACCGCCGCGGCGAACCGGCCGGCCGCGGCCTGCCGGGCCGCCGACACCTCGGCGGCCAGCCCGGACAGCTCGGCCCGCAGCTCGGCCCGCTCCTGCTCCAGCTCGCCGATCCGGTCGTCGTCGCCGTCCAGCTCGGCCAGCCGCAGCGCGCCCTGCTCGGCCCAGGCCACCACCTCCGCGGTGCCGCCGTCCGCCGAGCCGTACTTGCGCAGCAGCTGGGCCAGCACCGCGCGGCGCTCCTCGACCACGGCCAGTCGCGCCGGGTCGGCGTCCAGGTCGTCCGCGTAGAGCGCCAGGTCGCCGGCCACGTCGGCGAGCAGGTAGCCCACCTCGGCCAGCCGGTCGGCGAGCTGGGCCAGCCGCTCGTCGTGCCCGCGCACCGAGTCGAGCGCCCGGCGGGCCTGGCCGAGCAGGGTGCCGGCGTCGATCGAGTCGGGGTCGGCCGGGTCGCCCGCCAGCGCCGCGTGCGCCAGCACCGCGGCCGAGGAGAGCGCGTCGGCGTGGCCGAGCCGCTCGGCCTCGGCGGCCAGCTCGACCTCCTCGCCGGCCACCGGCTCGGCGGCGGCGACCTCCTCCAGGCCGAACCGGAGCAGGTCGGCCTCCTGCGCCCGCTCGCGGGCCCGGGTGGTCAGCTCGACCAGGGTGGCCGACACCTCGCGCAGCCGGCGGTGGACGGTGCGGTAGCGCTCCAGCGGCTCGCCGAGGGCCCGGCCCGCGTACCGGTCCAGCGCGCCGCGCTGGCGGGCCGGGCGCAGCAGGCGCTGCTGGTCGCTCTGTCCGTGCACCGCGATCAGGTCCTCGCCGAGCTCGGTGAGCAGGCCGACCGGGACCGAGCGGCCGCCGACGTGCGCCCGGGAGCGGCCCTCGGCGGAGACGGTGCGGCTGATCAGCAGGGCGCCGTCGTCCAGCTCGGCGCCGGCCTCCAGGGCGCGGATGGCCACCGGCGAGTCGGCCGGCAGCTCCAGCCGGCCCTCGACCACGGCCCGCTCGGCGCCGGCCCGGACCAGGCCCGGGTCGGCCCGGCCGCCCAGCAGCAGGCCCAGACTGGTCACCACCATGGTCTTGCCGGCGCCGGTCTCCCCGGTCACGACGGTGAAACCGGGGGCCAGTTCCACCACCGCGTCGTCGATGACGCCAAGATCCCGTATCCGCATCTCGTCCAACACGGAGACGACCTTACGAGACCCCGCCCCCGCCGCGCGACGAGCCGGGGCTCCGGGGCGCGAAGTTCATTCGTTCCGGGCGACCGCGGTCGGCGGGGGCGGCCGGGACCGTGCAGCGGCGCAGGAAGAACTGGGCCAACGGGCCGATGGCCAGTGCGTAGGCGACCGTTCCCACCCCGGCGCTGCCGCCCAGCGCGATGCCCGCCAGCAGCACGGTGACCTCCAGCCCGGTGCGCAGCAGGCGCAGCGAGCGGCCGGTGCGCCGGTGCAGGGCCACCATCAGTCCGTCGCGCGGTCCGGGACCGAGCCGGGCGCCGATGTAGAGGCCGGTGGCCAGGCCGTTGAGCACGATCCCGCCGGCCAGCAGCGCGATCCGCACCGCGAGCAGGTGCTGGGCCGGCAGCAGCGCCAGGGTGCGGTCCATCGCCACCCCGAGCACCAGCACGTTGCCCACCGTGCCGATCCCGGGGCGCTGCCGCAGCGGCAACCACAGCAGCAGCACGCAGGCCCCGGTCAGCAGCACCACGGTGCCGATGCTCAGGCCGAGCCGGCCCGCCACGCCCTGGTGGAACACGTCCCACGGGTCCAGGCCGAGCGAGGCCCGGTACATCAGCGCCATGCTGACCCCGTAGAGCACCAGGCCGACCAGCAGCTGGGACAGCCGGCGGACCGGGCGCACGGTGTCGGCGGGCAGGGCGAGGACGGCCATGGTGGCTCCCGTGGTCGAGCGATGGGGGTGCGGCGAATCAGTCCGCCCTGCCATCATGAGAAGTCCACCGGGATTGCCGACAGGGCCAATCCCGCCCGGGTGGACTGATTCGAGGGAGTCCGCAGCGATGGCCGACTGGCAGA
Organism: Kitasatospora sp. NPDC058965; assembly: GCF_042741245.1. Lineage (NCBI taxonomy): Bacteria > Bacillati > Actinomycetota > Actinomycetes > Kitasatosporales > Streptomycetaceae > Kitasatospora > Kitasatospora sp. NPDC058965. Next base: position 12,147 of record NZ_JBHYKG010000103.1, on the reverse strand, counting down.
GCACCATCTCCCCCGCCGCGCTGGCCCGGCTGCTGCGGACCGCGCGCCTGCCCGAGCCGACCGCCGGCCACCGGCCCGCCTACCTGCTGCTGGCCCGGCAGGTCCAGCTGCTGCTCGGCGAGGGGCGCCTCGCGGTCGGCACCCGGCTGCCCGCCGAGCGCGAGCTGGCCGTCGCGCTGGAGCTCAGCCGCACCACCATCGCCACCGCCTACCAGACCCTGCGCACCGAGGGGTACCTGCACAGCCGGCGCGGCGCCGGCAGCTGGACCGCGCTGCCGGAGGGCAGCAGCCCGCCCGGCGACGCGCTCTTCCCGCTGCCGGTCGAGGAGCGCGAGCGGCTGATCGACCTCGGCGTGGCCTCGCCGCCGGCCCCGCAGGCCCTGCTGGCCCGGGCCGCGGCCCGGGCGGTCGAGCTGCTGCCCGCCTACGCGGGTGGCCACGGCCACTACCCGACCGGACTGCTGGTGCTGCGCGAGGTGCTGGCCCAGCGGTACACCGAGCGCGGCCTGCCCACCACGCCCGACCAGCTGCTGGTCACCACGGGCGCGCTGAGCGCGCTGGTCCTGGTGCGCAGCACGCTGCTGCGCACCGGCGAGCGGGTGGCGGTGGACAGCCCCAGCTACGCGCACGTGCTGCAGGGCCTGCGCTCGCACGGGGCCCGGCTGGTGGCGGTGCCGCAGCACCGCGAGTCGCCCGAGCAACTGCCGCGCTGGGACCCCGTCCAGTGGCAGCGGGTGCTGCAGGGCGCCGCACCGCGCCTGGCCTACGTGATCCCCGACTTCCACAACCCGACCGGCGCCCTGATCGACGAGGACCAGCGCCGCACCCTGCTGGCCGCCGCCCGGGCCGCCGGCACCGTGGTGGTGGTCGACGAGACCATGGCCGAACTCAACTGGCGCACCCCCGACGAGCGGATGCCGCGCCCGACGGCGGCCCTCGACCGGGCCGCCCAGGTGATCACCGTCGGCTCGGCCGGCAAGGTGGCCTGGGGCGGGCTGCGGGTGGGCTGGGTGCGGGCCGCACCCGCGCTGATCCGCCAGCTGGCCGACGAACGGGTGCACCACGACCTCGGCACCCCGGTGCTGGAGCAGCTGGTCTGCGCGACCATGCTCGGCGAGCAGCTGGCCGAGCTGCGCGCACTGCGGCTGGACCAGCTGCGCAGCAGCGCCGCGGCCCTGCTGCCGGCGCTGCGCGACCGGCTGCCGCACTGGCGGTTCGCCGAGCCGGCTGGCGGCCTGAGCCTCTGGCTGGACACCGCGGGACTGTCCGGCGCCGCCCTGGCCCGGGCCGGCGAGCGCACCGGGGTGCGGATCGCGGCCGGCTCCCGGTTCGGGGTGGACGGCGCCTTCGAGGCCTACATCCGGCTGCCGCTCACCGTGCCGCCGGCCGCCGCCGCGGCCACCGCCGAGCGACTGGCCGCCACCGCCGAGCTGGCCGCCCGCGACACGGGCCAGGCCTGGGGCGACGAGCGGCCGGCCCTGGCGGTGTGATCCGACGGACCGTCAGCAGGCCGAACGGCCGCGCCACCCGGTCACCGGCAGGGCGAACTTGGCCACCAGCCGGTCGCTGAACGGGGCCTCGTGCAGCCGGGCCAGCCGGACCGGGACCTGCCCGCGGCGCACCTCCACCCGGGCCCCGGCCGGCAGCTCGTAGGAGCGCCGCCCGTCGCACCAGAGCACCCCGTGCGGGGTCTTCGGCAGCACCTCCACCGCCAGCACCGAGCGGGGCGAGGTCACCAGCGGACGGGCGAACAGCGCGTGCGCGCTGATCGGCACCATCAGCAGCGCCTCCACCTCCGGCCAGACCACCGGGCCGCCGCCGGAGAAGGCGTAGGCGGTGGAACCGGTGGGGGTGGAGAGCACCACGCCGTCGCAGCCGAAGTTGGACACCGGGCGGCCGTCCACCTCGGTGACCACCTCCAGCATCCGCTCCCGGGCCTGCTTCTCCACCGAGGCCTCGTTCAGCGCCCAGTCCTGGTGCACCACGTCGCCGTTGGTGCGCACCAGCACGTCCAGGGTCATCCGCTCCTCGACCTGGTAGGTGCGGTCCACCACCCGCTCGACCACCACCGCGAGGTCGTCGCGCTCGGCCTCGGCCAGGAAGCCCACCCGGCCCAGGTTGATCCCGAGCATCGGCAGCCCGGAGTCGCGGGCCAGCTCGGCCCCGCGCAGCAGCGTGCCGTCGCCGCCCGCGACCAGGATCAGCTCGCAGCCGTCGGCCGCGCCGTGCACGGCCGACACCGTCTCGATGCCTTCGGGCAGATCGAGGTCGACCGCCTCGGCAGCCAGCAGTCTGATCCTGAGCCCTGCCTTGAGCAGGCCCTGCACCAGTTGCTCGACGCTGCGCAGCGCCGTCTCCCGGCCGGTGTGCGCGATCAGGAAGACCGTCCGTTCCTCGCTCAAAGCCCTCTCCCTCACGTCTACCTGGTCGCCCGTCGACGCCGTCGTGGCACCCTACCTGGGCCCCTCCGCCACGGCCCGGTCCGCTTCCGCGGGATCCAGCTGCGGGGCGTCCCGCCGCAACCACAGGAAGTACTCGACATTACCCGAAGGACCCGGCAGCGGGCTGGCCGTCACGGCCCGCACGCCCAGACCCAACTCCCAGGCCTGCCCCGCGACCTGACGGACCATCTCGGCGCGCAGCTGCGGACTGCGGACCACGCCGCCGCTGCCCAGCCGCTCCTTGCCGATCTCGAACTGCGGCTTGACCATCAGCACCAGGTCGGCGTCCGGCGCGGCGCAGCCCGCCAGCGCCGGCAGCACCAGGCCCAGCGAGATGAACGACAGGTCGCCGACCACCAGGTCCACCGGCTCGCCGCCGATCAGCTCCGGGGTCAGTTCGCGCACGTTGGTGCGGTCCATCACGGTGACCCGCTCGTCGCTCTGCAGCGACCAGGCCAGCTGGCCGTAGCCCACGTCCACCGCCAGCACCCGGGCCGCGCCCGCGCGCAGCAGCACGTCGGTGAAGCCGCCGGTGGAGGCGCCGGCGTCCAGTGCCCGGCGGCCCTCGACCACCAGGCCCTGCGGCACGAAGGCGGCGAACGCGCCGGCCAGCTTGTGGCCGCCGCGCGAGACGTAGTCGGGGTCGTTCTCGTCCTTGGCGACCACCACCGCCGCCGCGGTCTCCACCTGGGTGGCGGGCTTGGTCGCGGTGGCCCCTCCCACACTGACCCGGCCCGCCGCGATCAGCTCGCTGGCGTGCTCCCGGGAGCGGGCCAGGTTGCGTCGGACCAGCTCTGCGTCGAGTCGGCGTCGTGCCGTTGCCACGGGTGGTTCAGCTCCTACGTGCTGGGCTCGCTGTCCAGCGAGGCGAGGACGGTACTCAGGGTCTGCTGGACATTTTCGTACACCGGCGGGTGCTCGATGGTCGGCACCCCGTCGAGTCGGGCGAGGCGGGTGAGCGCGGCGTCCACCTCGGGGTGGCCGGTGGGCTCGACGGCGACCCCGAGCGGCTCCGGGTCGGGGGCCCACAGGGCGGCGATGTCGAAGGCCCCGGACTGCCCGGGCTCGTCGGGCTCGTCGGACTCGGGTGCGGGTGCGGACCCGGGCTCGTCGGGCTCGGAGTGGGGCTGGGGCCGGGGCTCAGTCACCGGTGCCGCCGTCCGCGGGGGCCGCCTTCTCGGCGGTCTTCTTCGCCGTCTTCCTGGGGGCCGCGGCCTTCTCGGCGGCGGCGCTCCCCGGCGCGCCGGCCTTCCGGGCCGCCGTCGCCTTCTTCGCGGTGGCGGTCTTCTTGGCAGCGGCCTTCTTCGCGGCGCCCTTGTCCGCGGGCGCGGCCTGCTCGCCGGCCGCCTTCTTCGCCGGGGCCTTCTTGACGGAGGCCTTCTTCACCGCCGCCTTCTTCACCGCCGTCTTCGTGGCGGGCGCCTTCGTGGTCGACGCCTTCGTGGCCGACGCCTTCGGCACCGACGCGGGCACCGGGAACGGCACCGCGTCGTCCACCGCCGGTTCCGACTCCTGCTCCGGCGCCCAGTCCTCGGCGAACAGCCCCTCCGCCCGCCCGGCCGGCGCCGCGGCGCCCCGGGCCTGCTCCTTCGCCTCGGTCTGCGCCTCGCCGCCCTCCAGGTCGCGCAGCTTGCCCTCCAGGTAGGCCAGCACCACGCCGACCTTCACCACCTGGTCGCCCAGCTTGCCGAGCCTCTCGAACGCCTTCTCGCCCTCGGCCCGGGCCAGCCCGACCGCCAGGTCCACCCCGGTGCGCCCGACCGTCACGGCCTCCCTGGCCAGCGTCTCCACGGTGCGCTCGGCGGCGGCGACGTCCACGCCCGCCCGGCCGAGCAACCCGGCGGCCGTCTCGACCGCGAGCTTGCCGGTCTGCTCGGCCAGCCCGGTGGCCACCTCCACGTACTCCCGAAGCCACTGCCGCATCTCGCCGCCTCCACCGTCCGCTCGCTGCCCGGTCCTGACGCTACCCTGTCCGCCACTTGCTGCGCGGCAGCTCCGGGCGTCTGGAGCAACCGGTACCGTGACCGGAGCACCGCACACCGACGATCCACCGGCGAGGACGAGACGATGGCCACCCCCGAGGAGTGCCGCGCGGCCCTGGAGCAGCTCAGCCGCAGCATGGCGACGGCGGAGGGCAACGTGCGCAGCGCCGCCGCCGTGGACCGCTCGCTCAGCTGCCGGCTCACCGATCTCGACCTGACCTTCACCGGCGTGCTGCGGGACGGCCGGATCCAGGAGGTCGCCCAGCACCCCGGCGCGCCCGCCGCCAAGGCCGACATCCGCCTCACCATGACCGGCGACGACCTGGTCGCCCTGGTCGGCGGCCGGCTCAACTTCGCCGGCGCGTGGGCGTCCGGCCGGGTCAGGCTGGAGGCCGGGTTCCGCGACCTGCTGCGGCTGCGCACCCTGCTCTGATCCACCGGCCGCCGTCGGCCGACCGACCGTCAGGTGGCGCGCGGCGCGACCCCGTGGAGCAGTGCGTCGACCACCTTGGCCGCCAGCAGCTCCGGGTCCTCGACCTCGTCCGGCCGGCCGTGCGCCGCCTCGCCGAGCAGCGCGTAGTAGCAGCGCCGCACCCAGTCCAGGTCGGCCCCGGCGTCGATCAGCCCCGCCGCCCGCGCCCGCTCCAGCAGCTGGGTGCACCGCTCGGCGAGCTGCTGCCAGACCACCCCGGCCTCGCTCCCGTCGTCCTCGGTGTGCAGGCTCAGCGCGAACCGCCAGGCGTTCTTCAGCCGCAGCACGTTGGCGGTGGCCCGGTGCATCACCACCAGCGGCGGCGCGGTGTCCGGGTGGCTCTCCTCGACCGCGGCGGCCAGCTGGCGCACGGCGGAGACGGCCAGCGCGTCGATCAGCGCCTGCCGGCTGGCGAACCGCCGGTGCACCGTGGTGCGGGCCAGCCCGGAGGCCTCGGCGATCTGCTCCATGGAGGCGCCGGGGTCCTGGGCCAGCACCTGCTCGGCCGCCTCCAGGATGGTCCGCACGCTGCGTTCGGCGTCGGCCCGCAGCGGCCGCTGCGCCGGCTGGCTCATCCGCGTCTCCTCACTCCCGCCGGGCCCCGGCACGGTCCACCGGTTCCCGCCCGAACGATACCGCCGCGGTGCAGCTCTGACAGTAACTGCATCAGATCTGTTGCAGTTATGGCGAGAATAGCTACTCTGGTGTTGCAGTTTCCCGCCGCCCGCCTGCCCTGGAGACCCCCATGCCCCGCACCGCCCTGATCACCGGCGCGTCCTCCGGCCTCGGCGCGGAGTTCGCCCGCCAGCTCGCCGCCCGCGGGCACGACCTGGTCCTGGTCGCCCGCTCCGCCGACCGCCTGGAGCAGCTCGCCGCCGAACTGCGCACCGGCCACGGGGTCGAGGCGCACGTCCTGGTGCAGGACCTCGCCGAGCCGGACGCGGCGGGCCGGATCGGCGCCGAGCTGACGGCCCGTCGGCTGGAGGTGGACCTGCTGGTCAACAACGCGGGCTTCGGCACCTGCGGCCGCTTCGAGGAACTGTCCGCCGCCCGCGAGCGCGAGGAGCTGCTGGTCAACGTCGTGGCACCGGTCGACCTGGCCCACCAGGTGCTGCCGGGCATGCTCGCCCGCGGCCGCGGCGCCGTGGTCAACGTGGCCTCCTCGGCGGCCTACCAGCCCACCCCGTACTTCGCCGTCTACGGCGCCTCGAAGACCTTCGTGCTCAACTTCAGCCTGGCGCTGCGCCAGGAGTACCGGCGGCGCGGCGTGCGGGTGCTCGCGGTCTGCCCCGGCCCGGTGGCCACCGGCTTCTTCGACGTGATCGGCACCGAGCGGGCCGCGGTCGGCCGGATGGCCCAGCCGGCCGACGTGGTCCGCAGCGCGCTGCGCGCCCTGGACCGCGACCGGGCCTACGTCACTCCGGGCCTGTCCAACCTGCCGACCGCCCACCTGGCGCCCCGGCGGCCCCGCGCGTTCGTCGCGGCGGTGGCCGCCCGGGTCACCCGGGGCGTGCTGAAGCCCGCGGCCTGACTCAGAACCCCAGCTCGGCCAGCGCCTTGCGCCCGTCGGCCGGCTCGCCGGTGCGGTCCAGCTCGGCCCAGGCCGCCGCGCAGAGCGCCCGCAGCCCGTCCCAGCGGTCCGTGCCGCTGCCGGACAGGCGCAGCTCGCCGTCGACCACCCGCGCCTGCCGGCCCCGGCAGGCGAAGCCGCCCGCCGGCAGCGCGCTGACCTCGGGGTGCGGCTCCAGCAGCCCCCGCAGGTCGGCCGCCAGGTAGGTGGGCCGGTACTTGGGGACGGCGGCGAGCACCTCGGCCGGGGTGCTCACCCCGGTGAAGACCAGCAGGCTGTCCACCCCGCCGTTGAACGCGCCCTCGATGTCGGTGTCCAGCCGGTCGCCGACCACCAGCGGCCGCTTCGCCCCGGTGCGCAGCACGGTCTCGCGGTGCATCGGCGGCAGCGGCTTGCCCGCCACCTCCGGCTCGGCACCGGTCGCCGCGCGCACGGCCGCCACCAGGGTGCCGTTGCCCGGCGCCACGCCGCGCGCGGTCGGGATCGACAGGTCCGTGTTGGAGGCCACCCAGGGCAGCCCGGCGGCCACCGCGTACGCGGCCTCCGCCAGCCGCTCCCAGCCCACCGAGGGGTCGAAGCCCTGCACCACCGCGGCCGGTCCGTCGTCCAGCGACTCCACCGCCACCAGGCCGCGCTCGGCCAGCGCCTCCACCAGCCCGAGCCCGCCGACCACCAGCACCTTGGAGCTGGCCGGCACCTTCTCCGCCACCAGCCGGGCGGCCGCCTGGGCGGAGTTGATCACGTCCTCCGCCGCGGCCGGGACGCCCAGCTCGGTCAGGTGCTCGGCCACCACCCGGGGCGGCCGGGAGGCGTTGTTGGTCACGTACGCCAGCCGCATCCCCGCCGCCCGGGCCGCGTCCAGCGACTCCACCGCGTGCTCGATCGCGGCCGGGCCGGCGTAGACCACCCCGTCCAGGTCGAGCAGCGCGGTGTCGTACGCCGCCGTCAACGGCTGCTCGCTGTGGCCGGGCAGCTGGGAGTGGGTCATCGCTGGTCGTCCTCGTCTCTCGCGTCGTCGTGCGGACCGGGCCCCTCGGGCGGGGGCAGGTAGCCGGGCGCGCCGGGCAGCAGCGGTCCGTAGGCCCCGGCCCGGGCGGCCAGGGTGGCCCGGGTCTGCCGCAGCGCCTTGCGGTAGTGCTCGGCGTGCGGCCGCATCGCCACCGCCAGCGCCAGGTGCTCCGCCGAGGTCTCGAAGTCGCCGAGCCGGGCGGCCGCGATGCCCCAGCCGAACTGAGCGTAGTCGTCCGACGGATCCGCCTGGGCCACGGCCCGGAAGTTCTCCGCCGCCGCCGCGTACTCCCCCGCGTCGAACTGGGCCCGGGCCAGCGTCTCCCGGATGCTCTTGGAGTGCGGCTCGGCGGCGGCCGCCCGGGCCAGCAGCTGCACCGCCGCCGCCGGGTGCCGCTCGGCCAGCAGCCGCTCGCCCCGCCGGAACCAGTCGTACACGTCCCCGCCCGGCGCCCCGCCGTCGGCCTGCCCCTCGGTCATGCTCCGCCTCCCGTCCACCGCACGCAGCACAGCACCGCCAGAACGCCGAGAGCACGCCGCCGGGCGGATTCTTTTCCAAGATCTGGGAACAACCAGGTTCCCGGATACCCTTCCCAGATTGACCCGCTCCGCCACCAGGCGGAGCCGACCACGTTCTGTGCCGCCCCTCCCCGGCGTCCTGCGACCCAGGACGCCGGGGCCGTCCAGTCCCCCTCGGTCCACCAGGCCGGGGACCCTCGGGAGAGATCTGATGACCGCACCTCGCGCCGCCGGCGACCCCTCGGCCCGGCCCGCCGCCCCGGCCCTGCCGGGCGGACCGGGCGACCCCGGCCACGTGGCCACCGCCGGGCTCTCGCTGTCGCCCTTCCGCGGGCTGCGGTACGTCCCCGAGCGCGTCGGCACCCTGGCCGCGGTGACCTCCCCGCCCTACGACGTCGTCGACCCGCACCGCCGGGTCAGCCTGGAGACCGCCGACCCGCACAACGTGGTCCGGCTGATCCTGCCGCGCCCCGAGCCCGAGGACACCGGCGAGCGTCCCGACCGCGACACCCGCTACCGGCACGCCGCCCGGCTGCTGGAGGGCTGGCTGCGCGAGGGCGTGCTGGCCCCCGACCCGCAGCCCGCGCTCTACGTCTACGAGCAGCTCACCGCCGCGGACAGCCCCAGTGGCGAACTGCTGCAGCGCGGCCTGATCGGCGCACTCGCGGTGAGCGGCCCCGAGGGCGGCGTGGTGCTCCCGCACGAGGACGTGATGCCCCGTCCGGTCGCCGACCGGGTCGGCCTGATGCGCACCACCCGGGCCAACCTGGAGCCGCTGCTGCTCACCTACCGGGGCAAGGGCGGCGCCGCCGGGGTGATCGAGCGCGCGGTGCAGGGCGAGCCGCTGCTCACCACCACCACCTCGGACGGCACCCGGCACCGGCTCTGGGCGGTCACCAACGCCGCCGAGCTGGCCGAGGTCGGCCGCGACCTGGCGACCTGCCGGGCGCTGATCGCCGACGGGCACCACCGCTGGGAGATGTACCTGCGGCTGCAGCGGGAGAACCGCCACCTGCCGTTCAGCCCCTGGGACCGCGGCATGGTGCTGCTGGTGGACACCGCCCGCTACCCGTTGCGGGTGCGCGCGATCCACCGGGTGCTGTACCGGCTGCCGCTGGCCGAGGCCCTGGCCGCGCTGGACAAGGAGTCGGACGGCTGGCGGGTCCGGCAGCTGACGGCGCCACCGGCCACCGCGCTGGCGGAACTGGCCGCCGCCAAGGCCGAGGGCGGCAACGCCTTCCTGCTCACCGCCGGCGACGGCACCTACCACCTGCTCAGCGGGCCCGACGAGGCGCTGCTGGAGCGGACCGTGCCCACCGACAAGCCCGCCGAGTGGCGCCACCTGGACGCGACCGTGCTGCACGCCACCCTGCTGGAGCACGTCTGGCACGTGCCCGACAGCTCCGAGGACATCGGCTACCTGCACGCCGCCGCGGCCGCCGAGCGGGAGGCCGCCCGCTCCGGCGGCACCGCGGTCCTGCTCCACCCGGTCGACGAGGCCGTGGTCCGGCGCCTGGCCGAACAGGGCGTCACCATGCCCCGCAAGTCCACCTCCTTCGGCCCGAAGCCGGCCACCGGTCTGGTCCTGCGCAGCCTCGAACTCGGCTGACCCCGGCACCGCCGGCCACCGGGAGGGTGCTCGGTACCGGCCCGCCCGCCCCGAACGGCGCCCGGAAACGCGTGTGGCCCCCAGCCGGAAACGGCTGGGGGCCACACGGGGTCGTTCAGGCTCTGACGGGTCAGTCGCGGCGCTCGGAACGGCTGCGGTCGATCTCGGCGGCCTCGGCCTCGTCGGCCTCCTCCAGCTCCAGGTCGTCCTCGTCGTAGTACTCCTCGACGTCCTCGTCCTCCTCGAAGATCACCCGGTCGTCACCGTCGTCGCGGTGGTCCCGGCGCTCCTCGCGAGCGGGCTCGGCCGGACGGTCCTCGTCCTCCTCGACCTCGGGGTCGAGCGCGTCCACGAACTCCAGTCCGTCGATCTCGGCCAGCCGCTCGGAGGCGTTGGTGTGGCCCTCCGGGTCGGCCTCGGCCGCCTTGGCGAACCAGTCCCGCGACTCGTCCGCCCGGTCGGCCGCGATCAGCGCCTCGGCGTAGGCGTACCGCAGCCGCGCGGTCCACGGGTGCACCGCGCTGGACGCCAGCTCGGGGCTCTGCAGGGTGACCACCGCGGCGTCGTGCTGGCCCAGGTCGCTGCGGGCACCGGCGGCCACCAGGCGCATCTCCACCTGGCCGGCCTTGTCCAGCTGCTTCACCTCGGGCTCGCCGGCCATCGCCAGCGCCCGCTCCGGACGGCCCAGACCGCGCTCGCAGTCGGCCATGACCGGCCACAGGTCGGCCCGACCGGTCATCCGGCGGGCGGCACGGAACTCGGTCAGCGCCTCGGAGTAACGCTGCGTCATGTACGAGGCGAACCCGGCCGCTTCCCGCACCGAGGCGACCCGGGAGGCCAGCCGCAGGGCGACCCGCGAGTACTTGTAGGCCTCCTCCGGCTCGGTGTCGAGCGTGCGGGCCACCATCACCAGGTTGCGGGCCACGTCGTCGGCCAGCGTCTTCGGCAGGCTCTTCAGCTCCTGGCGCACGTCCGCGTCCAGCTCCGCCCCGGTGACGTCCTCCGGGATCGGCAGCCGGTGCACCGGCTCGTAGTTGCCCCGGCGGTCGTCGTAGCCGCCACGGTCGCCGCCACGGTCCCGGTCGTCCCGACGGAAGCCGCCGCGGTCGCCGCCACGGTCACGGTCGCCGTAGGAGGGACGCGGGCCCCGGTCACGGTCGCCGTAGGACGGACGGCCACCGCGGTCCCGGTCACCGTACGACGGACGGCCGCCGCGGTCGCCACCCGGCCGACCCTCGTGGCGGAACCCGCCACGGTCGCCACCACGGTCCCGGTCCCCGTGCGACGGACGGTCGTCACGACGGAAACCACCACGGTCCCGGTCCCCGTAGGAGGGGCGGTCGTCACGACGGAAGCTGCTGCGCTCACCGGCCGGACGGTCATCGCGACGGAACCCACCACGGTCCCCGCCGCGGTCGCCACCGCGGTCCCGGTCGCCGTAGGAGGGGCGGTCGTCACGACGGAAGCCGCCGCGGTCGCCGGCCGGACGGTCGTCACGACGGAAGCCACCGCGGTCCCCGCCACGGTCACGGTCGCCGAAGGACGGGCGGTCGTCGCGACGGAAGCTGCTGCGCTCACCGGCCGGACGGTCATCGCGACGGAAACCACCACGGTCCCCGCCACGGTCACGATCCCCGTGCGAGGGGCGGTCGTCTCGGCGGAACCCGCCGCGGTCGCCGGCCGGACGGTCGTCACGACGGAAGCCACCGCGATCCCGGTCGCCGAACGAGGGGCGGTCGTCACGACGGAAGCTGCTGCGGTCGCCGGCCGGACGGTCATCGCGACGGAAACCACCACGGTCCCCGCCACGGTCACGGTCCCCGTAGGAGGGACGGTCGTCACGACGGAAACCGCCACGGTCGCCACCGCGGTCACGGTCCCCGTGCGAGGGGCGGTCGTCACGACGGAACCCGCCGCGGTCGCCGGCCGGACGGTCGTCACGACGGAAACCACCACGGTCCCCGCCACGGTCACGGTCACCGAACGACGGGCGATCGTCACGACGGAAACCACCACGGTCACCACCGCGGTCCCCGCCACGGTCACGGTCACCGAACGACGGACGGTCGTCACGACGGAAACCACCGCGGTCGCCACCGCGGTCACGGTCCCCGTAGGAGGGACGGTCGTCACGACGGAAACCACCGCGGTCGCCACCACGGTCGCGGTCGTCGCGGCGCTGGCCGCCTTCGCCGCGGTCGTCACGGCGCGGGCCACGGTCGTTCGACCACCCGCCGCGCGCACGCGGCTCGTAGCCTCGGCCTTCGCCCGAACGGCGCTCGGGACGGTCCTGGGGCGGGTTCGACATCGCGGTGACTCCTTCTACCTTCATCAGCTGTGCCGCCGACTGGGCCACCACAGTGCCCTCGCGGCCTGGTGCCGGCCACGGGCCGCACACACACTTCATTGTCGAGCATCGGCTGCGGCCTCGCGCCTGGAGCGACGACGGCCGAGCCGGGGTGAATCCCGGCGGATCCGGGAATTCAACGTGTTCGGAAAATACAAAAGGCCGTGGCCCCAGCTAAAAGCTGGGGCCCCGGCCAAAG